>CATZKS010000054.1 GCA_958421035.1 uncultured Collinsella sp.
GACTTGCAGCGACGGACCTCAGGACACTCTTACACCACGTCTGCGCGCGCGACCTAAGTAATATCGTTAAAGAGCCAATTTTATTGGACGTATGGGGAATTACTAGACTCAGTTTTTGGACAGGTGAGGATTCCCGGCGCCCGGAACAGTGCAATTTGCTGCCACTAAATTTGTGGCAGTACTCATATTTGGCATTTTTTGACCACGGGGGCTGCCGAGGCCGTGGTTTCGCCCTTTTTGCGTCGAAGCGATACACTGTTGCCGTTTGATTTCTTCGCTCAAGGAGGATGCGCATGCCGTGCACAACGATTTTGGTTGGTAAGAACGCGAGCTACGACGGGTCGACGCTTGTCGCGCGTAACGAGGACTCGTCCAACGGGGTGTTTGAGCCCAAGCGCATGCGCGTAGTGCATCCCGACGAGCAGCCGCGCGTCTACACGAGCGTCCTGAGTCACCTGACCGTTGAACTGCCCGATAACCCCATGCGCTACACGAGCGTCCCCGATGTTGTCCCGGGCCACGGCATCTGGGCCGAGGCCGGTTTCAACGAGCTCAATGTGGGCATGTCCGCAACCGAGACGCTCACCACCAACGAGCGCGTCCGCGGTGCCGACCCGCTTGTGGACTACGTGCCCGCCAAGGGCAACGAGGGCGAGGACGGATACGTTCCGGCGCAGCCTGGTGGCCTGGGCGAGGAGGACATGGTTACCCTAGTCCTGCCGTACGCCAAGTCCGCCCGCGACGGCGTTCGTATCCTGGGCGACCTGCTCGAGCGCTACGGCACCTACGAGAACAACGGCATCGCCTTTAGCGACGTGGACGAGATCTGGTGGCTTGAGACCATCGGCGGCCATCATTGGATTGCCAAGCGTGTGCCCGATGACGCCTATGTGACCATGCCCAACCAATTGGGTATCGACAGCTTTGACCTGGATGACGCCGAGGGCGCCCAGACCGACCACATGTGCTCGGCCGACCTGCGCTCCTGGATGGCCGAGTGGCATCTGGACCTGACGCTGGGCGTCGAGGGCGACGGTCCGGCGACGGTCTTTAACCCGCGCGAGGCCTTTGGCTCGCACAGCGACGGCGACCATGTCTACAACACGCCGCGCGCGTGGTACATGCAGCGCTGCCTCAACCCCAGCGACGTGTGGGATGGTCCCGAGGCCGACTACACGCCCGAGAGCGACGATATCCCTTGGAGCCGCGTGCCCGAGCGCAAGGTGACTATCGAGGACATCAAGTACGTACTCTCGAGCCACTACCAGGGCACGGAGTACGATTGCTACGGCAGCAAGGGCACGCCCGCCACGCGCGGCGCCTATCGCCCCATCGGCATCAACCGCAACAGCCAGCTTGCCGTGCTGCAGCTGCGCCCCTATGCGCAGCCGGCCTACCGCGCCGTGCAGTGGATGGCGTTTGGCTCCAACTCGTTTAACGCGCTGGTTCCGCTGTATGCCAACGTCGAGACCATGCCCGAGTACTATGCCGACACGCAGGCTCGCGTGACGTCCGAGAATTTCTATTGGGCAAATCGCCTGATCGGTGCCTTGGCCGATGTTCGCTTCCATGAGTGCGGCCGCGCGGTCGAGGATTATCAGGAGAAGGTCGGTGGCATGGGCCACAAGCAGATCCATGACGTCGACGCTGCCGTAGCCGCTCTGCCCGAGGCCGAGGTGCCCGCCGAGCTGGCACGCGCCAACGAGGCCTTCGCCGAGCTTGTGCGCGTGGAGACCGATGCTCTGCTGGGCAAGGTGCTCTACACCACGAGCTGTGCCATGAAGAACTCCTTCGCGATGAACGACAATGTGAGATAAAACGCTTTGTCGCTTTCGCGCGATCTTGGGTACAAGAAGGCCAATGCAGTTGTTCATGATTGGAGCCAACCATGGTTATGAAATTCGATCAGCTTGTTAACGGCGCCATCAACGTGGGCTTTGGCGCTGCCGCCGTTGCCGTCGAGGGAGGCAAGAAGGTCCTTGACGACCTCAACGCCAAGGGCGAGCAGGTGCGCAAGGACGCCGACACCCCCGATATCGCCCGCAGCGTATCCGATATGTTTGAGCAGGCCGGCGGCACCATCTCCGACCTGACTGAGCGCCTGGGCATGCAGGGCGAGACCGCGGCGCAGCGCGTGCTCGACGAGCTCATCCTTGCTCGCGTCCGCGTCATGGCCGCCCCCGAGCGTACCGCCTTCCTGGCTCACGTGCGCGACATTGTCGATTCGGTCGAGGACAACGTGACCTCGGTGCCCGTCGAGTCCGTTGAGCCCGACGACGCAGAGGATGCCGAAGAGGCCGAGTAGTAGCGCAGATGGCAGATCCCACCACCGATTACAACAATCAAGATCCCTTGTGTGACGAGGCGGCAGTTGTCGACGAAGTCGAGGCTGCCGTCTCGGGCGCTCGCAAGAAGCCCCGCGCCGTGGACATGGTGCCCGAGGAGCCTGACGCCATGGCTCCGTGCGACGAGTACCAGCTTACGCCGGCGGGCCGTCGCGAGCGTATTGGGCAGATCGTCCGCCTCGTCAAAAAGTACCGCGTGTGGGACAACCTCACGCCGGTGCGCCTGCGCCGCCTGCTCGAGGAGCTCGGTCCCATGTTCGTCAAGATGGGGCAGATTTTGGCCAACCGCTCCGAGATCTTGCCGCAGCGCTTTTGTGACGAGCTCCGTCGTCTGCGCTCCGACGTGGAGCCCGTGCCGTACGAGGTGGTGCTTCGCTGCCTAGAAGAGGAATACGGCCTGCGCCTGGGGGAGATGTTCGACGCGATCGACCCCAACCCGCTTGGCAGTGCCTCGCTCGCGCAGGTGCACCGCGCCCGCTTGGTGACGGGCGAGGACGTGGCCGTCAAGGTGCAGCGCCCCGGTGCTCAGCAGGTTATGGCGCAGGACATCGATATCATCCGCTCGGTGGTACGCATCGTCTCCAAGTTCGTCAACACCGATCAGTTCGTTGACTTGCACGGCGTGGTCGAGGAGCTGTGGACCTCGTTTCGCGAGGAGACCAACTTTTTGGCCGAGGCCAAAAACCTCAACGACTTTTACGAGTTCCATAAGAGTGTGCGCGGCGTGTCGTGCCCCAAGTCCTACTTGGATTTGTGCACCGAGCACGTCGTGGTCATGGATTACATCGAGGGCATCTCGATTGCCGACCCCGAGCGTCTGGTGGCCGAGGGCTACGACTTAGAGAAGATTGGCTCGACAATCGTCGAAGACTACTCGACGCAGGTGCTCGACGACGGCTTTTTCCATGCCGATCCGCACGCGGGAAACATCATTCTCAAGGACGGTATCGTCTACTTTATCGACTTGGGCATGGTCGGGCGCATGTCGAGCCATGATCGCGGCATCGTCAAGGACATGATTTTTGCCGTGGCCGAGGGCGACGTACCCAAACTCAAGGATTCGCTCATGCGCTTTGCCGTGACGCGCGGCGATTCGGCTGAGCTCGATCACTCGGCGTTTTTGTCCGATCTGGACTTTATCGTTGCCGACTTTGCGGGCCTCGACCTTAAGGACCTGGATATCGGCGAGTTTTTGACCTCGCTGTTAAACCTTGCGCGCAAGAACGACGTTGAGCTGCCGAGCGTGGTGACGATGTTCGCGCGCGGCATGGTGACGCTCGAGGGCCTGCTGACCGAGTATATGCCCAACGTCAACATGATCCAGATCATCCAGACGCACATTAAAAACGAGAAGAGCACCTACGCGCGCATGCGCGACATGAGCCGCGACTTTGCGGCGAGCAGCTACCGCGCTGCCAAGGGCTCGCTCGAGGCGGCCGAGTACCTGGGGCTGGCATCGCGTATGCTCACGCGAGGTCAGCTTAAGGTGAACCTGCAGCTCATGAGTAGCGACAAGGCGCTGCGCCAGATAGGCGGCATCGTCGACCGCATGTCAATGGCCATTGTTGTCGCCGGTCTGTTTATCGGCTCCTCGGTGGTCTACTATGCGCGCATTGAGCCTGTTGTGCTTGGTATTCCGGTTATCGGCTTTTTTGGCTACGTGAGCGCGCTGGTTTTGGCGCTCATGCTGGGCCGCAATATCTGGCGCAACAGTCACGGCGGCAAGCATTAGCGTAGCTGCGCGGTGCCGTGGGACAAAATTATCAGTAGTGTTTGTCCCAGGTGTGATAGGTGCGTCAAGTGTGTTGCCGCAAGCGACCCCGGGACAAACACTACTGATAATTTTGTCCCACGGCACCCTTTCCGTGCCCAACTCTTTCCTATCGCAAACAATAGCTTTTACCTTGGGCTTCGCCTGTGTGCGGGGCCCTTTTGCGTGATACCATTTTGACGGTAATAATCGATGGCCTAGATGGTGGTGCGGAGACGCACGAACGCGCGGTTTTCCTGCGCGTTTGGGAGAATCGGGGTGCAAGTCCCCGGCTGTACCAGTAACCGTAATTCCTCTTGGCTCGGGATGTTCGCGTCGCAGATCGGACGACGCGCCTGAGCCGTTAAGGTTAAGTCGGATCGCCTCCCATCTTGCATGCGGCTGCGGCTTTTGCTGCCGGTGTGCATAGGGCTCTGGAGGGAAGGGGGACCCCGATGGGGGAACTCGAGCGCAGCATGCGCGATGGCGTGGGGCAGCCTCAAGGCAACGCTCCAAGTACAGACAGTAGGAGACAAATGGATATGTTCGAGGACGAGCGCCAGCGTGCCTCGCATCGCCGTGGCGCAATTGCGCGCGGCGTAGCCAAGCGCGGCCTGGTGGCATTCCTGGCCTTCGCGATGGCCTTTGGCACCACACCTGCCCAGCTGTGGGCCGACGGCGCCGAGGGCATTGCCGAGTCTGTGGCTCAGGCTGCGACGCCGGGCGAGGACGCAGCGCTTGCGGGCGGTGCCGCTGAGCAGAGCGGCGCCGAGGTTTCAGATTCCGGGAGCGCGCCTGCGGCTAGTGCCGCCACAACAGAGGCGGTAACTGGCGACGAAGGCTCGGCGACGGGGGAGAACTCTGCCGCGAGCGAGCAGTCTTCGACGGCATCCGCTGGCCAAGCAGGATCTGCCGCCGCGGCTGCCGTCCAGGCAGAGAACCCGACGGAAACCGGCGATGTCGCCAAGAAGCAAGTCGAGGTCTCGTTCTCGATTATCGGCACCGATGCCGACGGCAAGGCTCAGACGTGGGTGGCACCTACGCAGCTCAAGCTCGACGAGGGCGCGACGGCTGCGGATGCCTTCATTAAGCTGCAGGAGAAGACGGGCTTCAAGGCGGACTACGATCCGAACACGGCATACGGGTTCTACCTCAAAAGCATCACATCCCCGAGCGATGGCCGCACGCTTGCCTTCGATCCGGCGACTTATGCCTACTGGCAGCTGTTCGTCGACGGCGCGTCTTCCTCGGTTGGCGCGAGCAGCGTCAAGCTCACCCAGGGGCAGAAGATTGAGTTTGCCTATACGGCTGGTAGCGCGTCCCCTGTCGTTAAGGACCAGGTTGCCGCAAATGTGACCGTCATTGGTCGCGATGCCCAGGGCAAGACTCAGGCTTGGGTCGATAACGCGCAGTATGTGGTGACGTCCGGCTCGAGCGCACTTGACCTTACGAAGGTCGCGCTCGAGGCAAATGGCATCGACGCCTTTGCTGCGGGCTCCATCATTTTGAGCCTTAAGTACAACGGCGTTGAGCTGGGTACGCCGCTCGATTATTCGACCTATTGGCAGCTGTTCATCAACGGCAAGTCGAGCGACTACACGGCAGACAATGTCACCATTCATGCTGGCGATACCGTTACGTGGTTCTACGGTGGCTGGGGCGACCAGTTGCCCTCTGATTCCGTCCATGCTTCCGTTCAGGTCCTCGGTAAGGGCAAGGACGGCAAGCAGCAGGTTTGGGCTTCGACGGGCCAGACGAGTCTCAAGGCGGGTTCTACTGCCAAGGATCTCCTTGAGCAGACCGGCCTTAAGCTCGATGCTAGCGAATCGTCTTGGGGCTGGTTCCTCAACGGCATTACTTCGCCGTTCGATGGTAAATCCTATGGCTGGGACGCTGCGACCAAAAGCTATTGGCACTTCTACGTAAATGGCAAGTTCGCCAACGTTGGCGCCGGTGCCTACAAGCTCCAAGAGGGCGATACCGTCACCTTTATGTATGGTGCTGACGCCGATGCCCTCCCCGGTCAGGTTCTTGGGTCCGTCGATGTTATCGGTCCCGATGTCAACGGCAACAATACTCGCTGGGGCTCGGCAAGCAATGTTTCTTTGCCCGAAGGCTCTACGGCCCAGGACCTTATTGAGACGGTTCTGAAGGAGAAGGGCGTTGATTACAACGCCTCCCAGAGCGGTGCATACTGGCTCCTGAATTCCATTACTTCGCCGTTCGATCACAAGCCGTATGTCTGGGATGCTGCGACCAATAAATATTGGCACCTGTATATCAATGGAGAGCCCTCCTTACTCTGCGCCAATCAGATTACGCTCAAGAGCGGCGATAAGGTTACGCTTGCCTATACCACCGACGATTCGGCCATGCCCGATCCCGACAAGATTGTCGTGGACCCGAGTGCGACGACTCCTGATTGGGATGCCGACTGGGCCGGCTACGGCAACAGTGGCAACGGTTCGACCGTAACGGATGCCAAGACGCCTGCGCAAGCCGCCGGTCTTAAGTGGGCCTTCGATTGGAAGGCCGAGTCTGGCCAGCAGTATGCCAACTGCAGCGAGCCT
Source organism: uncultured Collinsella sp. (assembly GCA_958421035.1). Taxonomy (GTDB): domain Bacteria; phylum Actinomycetota; class Coriobacteriia; order Coriobacteriales; family Coriobacteriaceae; genus Collinsella. The sequence goes on from CATZKS010000054.1 coordinate 6,666, forward strand.
GTCATTGCTAACGGTTTTGTGTACATCGCGACCGAGAACGAGCTCATTAAGATCGATTCGTCCACGGGCAAAAAGGTTGCCTCTGCGCCGCTTGCCTCCAAGGTGAGCTACACCTCTCGTCCGATCTATACCAACGGCCTTATCATCGTTCCGCTCAACGGCGGTGCGGTCCAGGCGATTACTGCGGACAAGCTGATCTGCAAGTGGCTGACGCCTGGTTTGACGGACTTGACGCAGAGCTCCTGCACCGTGGTTTCGGACGGCGAGTACGTCTATGTTGGTACGGTCGATATTTCGTATGACGAGAACTACAACGCGACCTACGGCAACGGCTCCCTGAAGCGTATCAAGATTGCCACGGGCGAAGTTTCTTGGCAGAACATTGACCCTTCCGAGGGCTATTATTGGACTGGCGCTGCGCTGACGGATAAGTACGCCATTGTTCCTACGAGCGCGGGCACGCTTAAGTGCATTGATAAGACGACGGGCGATGTCGTTTCGACCATGAAGCTCGGCGCTGTCGCAAATGCCGATTGCATTGCCGATCCGTCCAATGGTTCGACCTTCTATCAGATGACGCACGATGGAAAGCTCCATGTGATTTCGCTTTCGGCGAAGGGCGTGCTGAGTGAACAGAAGACGGTTGATCTGGGCCTTACGAATAATCTGAGCGCCCCTGCGGTGTCTGGTGACAATCTGATTGTCGGCGGACAGACGGCTACTGGCTCTGCTCTGGTTCTCTATAACCTGAAGACGGGTAAGACCACGATGGTCGCTGCTGCCGACGGCAAGGCGCTGCCGGCTGGCCTCAACGGTATTGCTGCTACTCCGCTGGTGAGTGTTCAGGGCGGCAAGACCTATGTGTACTTCACCGTTAACAGCGCGGATAGCAAGGATTACGTCAACTACTCTGCTGGTGGTGGCGTGTATCGCTATACGCTCGGCGACGCAGAGGCGACGCAGATTTATGATGCGGCTGGCCATTACCAATACTGTGACTCTCCGGTCATTGCCGATGCTTCTGGCAACCTCTACTACATCAATGATTCGGGCACGCTGTTCAAGCTCGGGGCTGTTGAGTCTTGGACGGTTGCCTTTAATTCCAACGGCGGGTCTGCTTGCGACACTAAGTTTGTGGCTACGGCCGACGGCAAGCTGGTCAAGCCGGCCGATCCGACGCGCGATGGCTACACTTTCGGCGGTTGGTTCACCGATGAGGCTTGCACGCAGGCGTATGACTTCAGTACGCCGGTGACGGCCGATCTGACGCTGTATGCCAAGTGGACCAAGAATGCCGTTAACCCTGGCGGCAATGGCGGTTCTGGCACTAATGGTGGCAACGGTGGCGCTGGCAACGGTTCTGGTGCTGGTGCCGGCACTGGTTCCGGCTCTAAGGGCCAGCAGACTGGCGGCGCTGTCGCCCCGGGTCATAAGCCGATGACCAAGACGACGGTGTCGACCAAGACCGAGACCAAGGACAACAAGTCCGACAAGAAGGACTCCGATAAGTCCGATAAGAAGGACGAGAAGAAGTCTGACAAGAAGTCTGACAAGAAGGACAGCAAGTCCGACAAGAAGTCCGATTCCAAGTCCGATACGGGCGCTGCTTCCACGACCACTGCTAAGAAGCCCTCTGGTGCTTCCGAGCAGGAGACTGGCACCAATCCGCTCGCCATTGTTGGCGTTGCCGCCGGCGTCATCGGACTCGCCATCGTCGGCGTGTTCGTGTTCACCAAACGTCGGTAGGTGAGGGCTGTGTCCAATAAATCCAAGGACGCTGACCCCAAGCAACCAGATTCCTCGTTCATTCAGTTCGACGATGCAAAGCAACAGGGCGCCGTTTCGGCGGCGTCCGCCCCTCGGCGGAAGGCGCTTGCTGGCGTCCTGACCGCCGCGTGCACCATTCTGATCGTCGTCTCGCTGGGCTTCGTCCATCCTTCCGAGAGCGGCGCCTGGTCCATCGACTGGATCGTTCAGACCGTGACGGGGGAGAGCGTCGTCACCAAGGACACCAAGGCGTCTGGCTCGACTACGACTTCGGGCGAGGCCAGTTCCGAGGGCTCCAAGTCATCGAATGATGCAAAAGACAAGTCCAAGGATTCTGATGAGTCCAAGTTCAAGGACGATTCCGAGTCTTCAAACAAGGAATCGGACAAAAACTCGGATAGCAAGAAGTCCGAGGACCGGGGCGGCAAGAAGTCTGGCGATAAATCCGCTGCCCAAAATACGGGAGCCGGTGATACTTCCAATGCGTCTGGCGGTGCTTCTTCGGGCGGTGGCCAGTCGTCTGATGGAGCCTCATCCTCTAATGGTGGAAACGCCTCTTCGGGCAGCCAAAGCGGCTCACAGGAGTCCAACTACGTTACGGTGACGGTTTCGGTCACATCGAGCGCTGTGGGCAATCCTGTGTCCTCTGGCGGCACCTTTACCTTTAACGAAGGCGCTACCGTTTACGATGCCCTGTGCGCGCTAGGCCTTTCTGTCAACGCACACGGCTCGTCGTACGGCACGTATGTTTCCGCGATTGGTGGTTTGGCCGAGAAACAGTACGGCGGCACGAGCGGGTGGATGTACTCCGTCAACGGCACAACGCCCATGACGGCCTGCAGTAACTACGTTCTCTCCAATGGCGACAACGTCGTTTGGTATTACGTAACGGGCTAGAGGCCTCGACATAGCGCGTCAGACGGGCGGTTCGGACAAACATCCGGGCCGCCCGTTTTTAACGCGAATTGGACTGGATCGCCGGGTCTCTCGGCAAACAAAAAACCGGTTGGAACGGGAATTCCAACCGGTTATACATTCAAGCAAATAGTGAATCGACTACGACCGTGCGCCCTCGAGGAAGAAGCGGCGGCTGAAGTAGTTGTACCAGGTGACCAGGAACGTGGCGATGGCCTTCATGGCCTGGTAGCCGATGCTCAAAAACGTGACGCCCACAAACATGTACAGGTCGTTGAGGCCCAGGCCAATCACCGACAGGATGGTGAAGATCGTGAACTCGCGCTTGCGGCTCATGCCCTCGCGGTGGTCGAACACGTACTTCATGCTGAGCCAGTAGTTGACCACGACGGACGTGATAAACGAGATCGTGGTGCTCATCAAAAAGTCGAGATGGAACAGCTCGACGAGCGCAATGAGCATGCCCCAGTCGATGCCAAAGGAGATAAGTCCCACGACAGCGAACTTGAGGAACTGCTTGGTATGAGGTTGTGCCAGTGCCTTGCGCACGTAATCACATCCAATGCGTTGACGAATCGAGCAGAGGATACTTTAGAGCTTTTGCATAGGAAACGTAAGGGCTTTGCCAAGAACTATACGAACTCGTCAAATTTGCAAGAGACAATCCGTAAACGTCCTAAATCCTTCCGTAAACGAGCAAGGCCCACGAACAATGCAGCGCTCGACGCGCGTCGTCCGTGGGCCCCGTAGTGCAACGAGGAGGTCGAGCTACTTGGTCTCCTCGCCCTCCAGGAAGATCTTTCGGGTCACAAAGTTGTAGACCATAACAAGCGCGGTGGCGCAAATCTTGGCGATATTGGCCTCGAGCCCCAGGCCGGCGTTGAGGGCCAGCACGATACCGTCGTTGAGCGCCAAGCCGATCACGGACAGCACGACAAAGATGATGAACTCGCGGCGGCGGCTCATGCCCTCCTTGTGCGCAAACACGTACTTCATGCTCGCGACGTAGTTAAAGATGAGCGAGACGATAAAGCCGCTGGTATTGGCGATCAGGATGTTAAGGCCCAGGCCGTAGTGGAGCAGATTCATGATGCCAAAGTCGATGACCGTGGCGACGACGCCGACGACGCCAAACTTCATGATCTGCGCAAGGAGCTTTTGCATGGTACCTGCCTTAGGGTGGCGCCGGAGCGCCGTGGGGATGACGAACTCAGCAAGTTTAGCCAATCCCCGCAGGCGGGGCTAGGCGCGCTCCTCGATAGCACCGTTTCTATATGCATCGAGCAGTTGGCGTAGGTCCTGGATCTGGCTGCGGATCTTAGCACCGGTATCGGTGTCGCTCACCATGCGGCGACGGTCGGCCTGGTCAAAACGGTTGGTCTCGCTCTCGATGTCCACGTTGCGCGTGAGCGCTTCGGCAACCGTTGTAAAGGCCCGGTGCGACTTAAGGCGGCAGCCGCGTGAGCTCGAGATAAGCGTGTAGCCGGCGATGCCTGTCTTGGGATGGTAGGCGCGGCAGAAGCCGCCATCGATGACCAGCAGCTTGCCCTCGGCTCGGATAGGCTGCTCGCCCTTGGTCGTCTTGACGGGCGTATGGCCGTTGATGATGTGGCCGGTCGGCGAACATGCCATGGGGGCAACGCCGAACTCGCGCATGATGTCGTCGCAGACCGAGGGTGACTTGGTAAGCGTATAGTACGGGTCCATCGGCTCGACCCAGGTGCTCTTATCGGCGATATAGGCGCGCTCAAAGGTACGCACCAGGCGTCCGCTGGCGGGTGAGTTAAAGCCGATCCACAGGTACCACATCCAGTCGAGGGCGTCGCGGTCGCCCACGCGCCAGGCGCGGCGGGCGATACGGTCGCAAAAATCAAGATAATCGCGGCCGGCGTGCCAGGTACCCAGGCAGTTCATGCTGCTAAAGGTGCCGTCTTCGTTGAGCGGCACGCAGCCATGGAACAGCAGGTTGCCGTTGGTGACCTTATACATCGAGCCGTGGGTGTAGAGGAAATCGATATGGCGATGCAGATGATCGGCGGTGACAAACTCGGACACGAGCTTGTCGATGATGTGTTGCTCCTGGGGCGTGAGCGTGTAGGGGTCCGTCGGGTCGACGGTGGGGAAGTCGTTTGTCGTGAGCGGCCACACGCTGCCGTCGGCGAGCGTGACCGTGCCGGTGTCGTGGTCGATCTTGTCGAGCAGCAGGCGGTCGGTCATGTCGAACTCGGGGTGGCGCTGGATAATCTGGCCCTCGAGTTTAAAGAGCAGGACGTTGATGGCCTTGATCAGCGGGGTGATGGACTCACCGGCGGTGTAGGTGGCATCGGCAAAGGCGACAAGCTCGCGCAGCGAGATGCCGTAGTCGTTCTCGAGGATCTCGTAATTGTCGTAGCGCAGGTTGTTGCGCAGCACCGTGGCGATGCAGGCGGGCTCACCGGCCGCAGCGCCCATCCACAGCAGGTCGTGGTTGCCCCACTGGATGTCGAGCGAATGGTAGGTGAGCAGGCGGTCCATAATCTTGGCAGCGCCGCCGCCGCGGTCGAAGATATCGCCCACCAGGTGCAGGTGGTCGACAGCCAGGCGCTTGATGAGTGAGGCGAGCGAATCGATAAAGTCGTCGGCGCTTGCGGTCTCTAGGATGGACTCCACGATGCGCTCGTGATAGCGCACACGATAGTTGTTCTCGTCCGGATGCGTGTGCAGCAACTCGTCGATGATGTAGGCGTAATCGCGCGGGATGGCCTTACGCACCTTGGAGCGCGTATAGCGGCTCGAAAGCGAGCGGGCAACCATGATGAGCTGGTCGAGCATTGTTTTGTACCAGGTGGGGGAGTCCTCGCGCCGGCTGCGGACCAGCTCGATCTTCTCGCGCGGGTAGTAGATGAGCGTGCACAGCTCGCCCTTTTCGTCAAAGGAGAGCGTGTCGCCAAAGATCTCGTCGACATGTTCGCGCACGACACCCGAGCAGTTGTTGAGGATGTGCATAAAGGCTTCGTACTCGCCGTGCACGTCGCTCATAAAATGCTCGGTGCCTTTGGGCAGGTTGAGAATGGCCGAGAGATTGATGATCTCGGTAAACGCGGATTGCTCGGTGGGAAATTGTCTCGACAGCAGACGCAGATACTTAAAGTCTTGCGGGTTGCGATCGAATGCGACCATGAAACACCTTCCGATATGGTTGGTAAAACTGATAAACAGCGTCAAACGTTTATCAGTATGCGCCGGCTTTGTTTCGATTTTGCGCCGGCGGCTGAATTGTCGGCTGAACGGTTTGGTAAATCGATTTAGTTGAGGTTGATGTGTCGGTTGGGTGGAGACGAAGGGGGTGATTTTGCCCATGTTGGCCCATGGCGGGGATGGGGATGTTCATGATAAAGATATTCAATGCAAATGGTTCGAATTGGTAAATAGTGGACGTTTGTATCGTATTTAGGCTTGCTGTGCGATAATTTGCGCAGCAATACTTAAGGAGCCTCATATGAGTGATTTTGTCCTGACCTGTGAATCCGCCGCCGACCGAACCCGTGAGTTCTTTGCGTCGCGCAATATCCCTGTCGTGCGTTTTCATTACGAGATCGACGATGTTGTCTATACGGACGATCTGTATCAGTCGATTACGCCGGACGAGTTTTTTGCTCAGATTGCCGCGGGCGCCATGCCCAAGACGTCTCAGGTGAGCGTGGGTGAGTACGAGGAGTTTTGGGAGCCGTTTGTTGCCGAGGGTAAAGACGTGCTGCACCTGGCGTTGTCGTCGGGTATTTCGGGCACGTATGGATCGGCCTGCGTTGCGGCACAGATGCTCGCGGATCGCTATCCTCAGGGCGGCAAGGTGCGCGTCATCGATTCGCTGGCGGCGTCTTCGGGCTTTGGCCTGCTGGCGGAATATGCCGCCGACGTGCGCGATAGCGGGGCTTCACTCGACGAGACGGCCGCTTGGATTGAGGAGCATAAACTCAACCTTCACCACTGGTTCTTCTCGACCGATCTATCGAGCTACCTGCGCGGCGGTCGCATTTCGGCTGCGAGCGCGATCATCGGCACGGCGCTTAAGATTTGCCCGCTTATGACGGTCGATTGCGAAGGTGGGCTGTCGCCACGTGAGAAGATTCGCACTAAGAAGCGCGCGATTTCCGAGATGGCTAAGACTATGATGGCACACGTGCAGGACGGTGCGGATTATTCGGGTAAGTGCATCATGTCGCACTCGGCGTGCCGCGAGGATGCCGAGGCAGTTGCGGCGCTGATTGAGGAACAGGTTCCGCAGCTTAAAGGCAAGATTGAGATCAATAACATCGGTACTCTGATTGGCTCGCATACCGGACCTGGTACGGTGGCGCTCTTCTTTATGGGCGACAAGCGCGTGGATTAATTCGCCCCATCACATCGCTGCATGATTGCTCAAACGAAAACGGCCCGCCTCACGTTTGTGGGGCGGGCCAAGATGTTTTGCTAGCGTTTCTTTCGGCTTATAGGACAAAATGTGTGTCCCGATAGAACATCCGTTTCTATCCATTAATC
>CATZKS010000055.1 GCA_958421035.1 uncultured Collinsella sp.
GACTTGCAGCGACGGACCTCAGGACACTCTTACACCACGTCTGCGCGCGCGACCTCCGGAACGGTGGAATTTGCAGAATACTCGCGATTTTGCACATCGCTACAGGGGGTACCTTTGCTTTGGCGGTTTACTTGCCCTGCACCATGGTGAGCGAGATCTTCTTGCGGTCGCGATCGACCTTTTCGACCCACACCTTGACCGTGTCACCGACGCGCACGACGTCGCTGGGGTGCTTGACAAAGCGGTTGGCCAGCTTAGAGATATGTACGAGGCCGTCCTGGTGCACTCCCACGTCGACGAAGGCGCCAAAGTCGACGACGTTGCGCACCGTGCCCTTGAGCTCCATGCCGGGCTCCAGGTCGTCGATGGAAAGCGCCGAGCGGCTAAAGACCACCTCGGGCGCGTCATCGCGCGGGTCGCGGCCGGGCTTCTTGAGCTCGTTGACAATGTCGATGAGCGTGAGGGTGCCGCAGTTCAGATCGCTAGCCAGCGTTGAGATGCTGCCCAGACGGCGCTCGATGTCGGGCACGCCGCCGCGGCTGAGCTCGCTGGCTTTAACGCCGGCGCGTTCCAGGACGGACGTGGCCACCTCGTAGCTCTCGGGGTGGACGCTTGTCGCGTCGAGTGGGTTCCTGCCGCCGCTAATGCGCAAAAAGCCCGCGGCGTTGAGATATGCCTTGGGTCCCAGCTTGGGGACCTTCTTAAGCTGGCGGCGATCGGTAAAGGCGCCGTTTTCCTCGCGGTAGGCCACGATGTTTTTGGCCACGCTCGGCGTGATGCCCGATACGTATCCCAGCAGACTTGCGCTCGCGGTGTTTACGTCGACGCCCACGCGGTTGACGACGTCCTCCACCACGTGGCCCAGGGTGCGTGAGAGCTCGGCCTGGTCAAGGTCGTGCTGGTACTGGCCCACGCCGATGGACTGAGGCGGAATCTTAACGAGCTCTGCCAACGGATCCTGCAGGCGGCGGCCCAGGCTCATGGCGCCACGCACGGTGACGTCCAGGTCGGGGTATTCCTGACTGGCGAGCTCGGAGGCGGAGTACACCGACGCGCCGGCCTCATTGACGATGGTGTATCGCAGCCCAGGAGCCTGCTCGGCAATGAACTCCGAGACGACTTCCTCGGTCTCGCGGCTGGCGGTGCCGTTGCCGATGACGATGGTGTTGACGCCGTCCTTCTTGACGAGGCGATCGAGCTCGCGTTTGGTGCCGGCGACGTCGTGGCGCGGCTTGGTGGGATAGACCACGCCGTGGTCGAGCAGCTTGCCGGTCTCGTCCATGACGGCGACCTTGCAGCCGGTGCGGTAGCCCGGATCGAGTGCGAGCACGCGGGCGCCGCGCACGGGGCGTGTCGAGAGCAGGCCCTCGAGATTCTTGGCAAAGACGTTGATGGCCTCGGTCTGCGCGCGAACGGTGAGTTTGGCGCGGGCCTCGCGCTCCAGCGAGGGGGCCATGAGGCGCTTGTAACCGTCGGCGATGGCGGCGTCAAAGACGGGAGCGAAGACGCCTTGGCGACGGGGCCAGCGGCTGCCGAGGCGCGCCGTGGCGGCGGCGCCGTCGACGTTCACGCGCACACGGAGCTTGCCCTCGCGCTCACCGCGGTCGATAGCCAGCACGCGGTGGTTGGGTATACGGCGCAGCGGCTCGTCAAAGTTGTAGTAGGGCTCGTAGGGGGTCTTCTCGGCGGGATCGGTGGCTTCGACGACGATATCGGCAGTGTTTTGCGTAAAGGCGCGCAGGTCGGCGACGTTCTCCGGGTCCTCGGCTACCGTCTCGGCCACGATGTCCGCCGCGCCAGCGAGCGCCTTCTCGGGCGTGTCGAAGCCGGCCTTCTCGTTGACGTATTCTGCGGCGGCGTCGAGTGCGCTGCCCTTGGCCGACGCCTGCATGATGATCATGTTGGCAAGCGGCTCCAGGCCCGCCTCGCGGGCCTTCTGCGCGCGGGTCATGCGCTTTTTGCGGTAGGGCTTGTAGAGGTCCTCGACACGCTGGAGTTGCGTGGCCTCGCGAATCTGCTGCTCGAGTTCGGGCGTGAGTTTGCCCTGGGCGTCGATGAGCAGGATGACGTCCTCCTTGCGCTGCTCAAGATTGCGCAGGTAGGACAGGCGCTCGTCGAGGGCGCGCAGGGCGACGTCGTCCATGCTGCCCGTGGCTTCCTTGCGGTAGCGCGAGATAAAGGGGATGGTGTTGCCCTCGTCGATGAGCTTGACGGCTGCCTCGACGTTGGCGGCCTTAAGGTTGAGCTCGTGGGCGAGCTGGGCGATAAGATCCATGGGACTCCTTGCGTTTAAGGTGCGTTTGCAGCACAGGGCTACCAAGGATACCACCCGTTTCAAAAGACTGTTTTGGGCCCTCGCCACGAAAACGACCTATCTACTACGTTTGAACCGTATGGGTCGACCATCCCCCGGTTTTCAGAAAATACGCAAGCCGTTTACCTGCGCTTTTGATTTTAGGAAATATGGCATGGTTGAGGGTGATTGGCTAAACGTAGTAGATAGGCCCATTTCGTGGCGAACGAATCAGGCTGAGGTGCAAAATGGCCCCCGTCTCAGAAAAATCGTCGGCAAGGTAGCAAAATGCCCCGCGGGCAGGAGGCTGCTCGCGGGGCAAAGAAGAGGGGCTTATTGGTGGCGGACCGAGGGGTTCGGCATGGGGTTTGCCGCGGTCTGCCCTAAGGCATTACAGCTCGACGAGCTGGCCGGTCTCGGCGGCCTCCTTGATGGCGTTGAGAAGCGTGAGCGTCTTGACGTTGTCGGCGGGGGTTACGACGGGCTCGACCTCGCGGCGGACAACCTTCACAAAGTGCTTGAGCTGCATCTTGTGTGGCAGTGCCGGGTCGACAGCCGGAATCTCCATCTGCAGCGGCTTGTGCCAGTTGGAGGCGCCGTCGTAGGAGAACTGGTGCAGGCGGGGCAGCGACAGGGCGCCCTTGGTGCCGCCGATAAAGTAGGCGTCGGCGTCGAAGGGGCGGTACTGCGGATCCTCGCGAGCGGTTGCCTCCCAGTTCCAGGGGCTGGCGGTGGCGTCGGAGATGGTCATGCTTGCGAGCGCGCCATCGGCAAAACGGACGTTGACCACGGCGGAGTCCTCGGTCTCAAAACCGCGGGCGGCGCTGGACTGCATACCCTGGACGGCAGCAGGCTCGCCCAGCAGATAGCGGAGCAGGTCGACGTCGTGAACCAGGTTGACCAGGATCGGGCCGGCACCCTTCTTGCGGCGCCACTCGACATCGAAATACTCGTCATTCTTATAGATCATGTAGTGGAAGCTCGACACGGTGAGCTTGCCCAGCTCGCCGGACTCGATGATCTCCTTGGCCTTGTTGACGAAGGGGTTGTGGCGACGGTGCTGACCTACGAGCACGGGCACGCCGGCGGTCTCGGCCTCGGCGGCGAAGGCCTGGGCATCCTCGAGATCGTTGGAGATCGGCTTTTCGATCAACGGCACGATATTGCGCTTCACAGCCTCGCGGGCAACGCCCAGGTGCAAGTCGTTGGGGGTGGCGATAATGACGGCCTCGGGTTTGACCTCGTCCATCATCTGGGCGGGATCGGTGTAAAACGGCACGCCGGCGGCCTCGGCCGTGGCGCGAGCGCCCTCAAAGGCGTCGGCGATGGCGACGAGTTCGGCCTCGGGTTCCTCGGTGACAAAGCGGATGTGGTTGCGGCCCATGGCGCCGGCGCCGATAACGGCAATGCGGACGGGGTTGAGCTCAGACATTTCGACTCCTTAATACTGGTGACCGGTGGGATGCGACAAAGGGGCTGTCCCTTTGTCGCATCGGTAAAACTAGGCGGACTTCTTCTTGCTGTCGGAGACCATCATGTAGACGGTGAGCACGACGGCGATGGCGGCGATCACAATGGCGCCGTAGAAAGACTGCTGGTAGGCGGCGCTGCCGACCTCGGCGTGATACAGCACGGCGGTGATGGGCTGGCTGATCCAGGTGGAAGCGGCATAACCCAAAAACATGATGCCGTAGTTGACGCCGATGTTGCTGGTGCCAAAGGCGCCACCGGTGAGCGGCGGGTAGATGACGAGCAGAGCGCCAAAGCTAAAGCCGAGCAGGGCGAGCGCCACAAAGAACATGCTCTGCGTAAAGCTCATCGACATGATGACGAGTGCGACGATGGTGACGACAAGGCTGATGAGCAGCGACTTATAGGCGCCGAGCTTGTCGATGATCTGGCCAAAGGACAGACGGCCGACCAGGTTGGCGCAGGTGTTGACGGAGACCACCACACCGCCGAGGGCGACGGCCGCGGCGCTCGTGGGGTCGGCGAAGAGCTGAACGGCGGCGATGGAGGCAACCTTGCCCACGAGCAGGGTGCCCGCGGTGGCGGCAAAGGCGAAGGTGACGATGAGGACCCAGAAGCGCGGGGTCTTGACCATCTCGCCCGGGGTGAGGTCGCCGAAGGTGCCAGCGTGCGCGCCGCCCTTGGGGGCCTCGAAGCCCTCGGGCAGCCAACCGGCCTCGGGGGCCTTCAGGAACAGGGCGGAGGCGGCGATCGTCACAAAGAAGATGACGCCGAGCGCCTTAAGGGCGCCAAAGATGCCCAGGCTCGGGATGAGCAGCGAGGCGAGCACCGGGGACAGCACGGCGGGACCGGCGGTCGAAGCGGCCAGGGTGATGCCGGAGGCGAGACCCTTCTTGTCGATGAACCACTTTTGGCCGGTGGTGAGCGCGGGGTTGTAGCCCAGGCCGTTGCCGATGGCGGCGACGAGCGAGAACCACAGGTAGAACTGCCACGGCTCGGTGACGGTGCCGGACATGAACCAGCCCAGGCCGTAGCACGCGGCGGCGGCGATCACGACGTTGCGGGGGCCGATTTTATCGGAGATGCGGCCGGCGAAGATGCCCGTCACGGCCATGATGGTCTGGAAGACGGGGAAGGCCCAGGTAAGAGCGCTGGACCACTCGGGGTAGACGGCGAGCAGGTTCTTGCTCACGACGGAATACAGCGCGATGGAGCTGATGAAGAACATGGTGACGCACGCGGCGGAAAGCACGACGGCGCGACCCTTGTTGGAGTTGGTGGAAGCCATTGGACTCTTTCTAATCGATACGGGGGAGGAACAGGCGTGTCCGCGGGGCCTCCCTGTCAGGTTGGTTTACTGGTCAGTCGGCTTGGCGACGCCGGACTCATCGGACCAGAGCTCGACACCCTTGTTCTTAAGGTAGTTGTCGGCATAGGCGCGACGGCCGCCGGGCTTGGCGGTGAGGTCGCCCATCATGTTGGAGAAGCCGCCGTCGACCTTGATGGCGTCGCCGGTGGTAAAGTCCGAGCGCGTGGACGCCAGGAACATGACGGCGTTGGCGATATCGCTAACCTCGCCGATGCGGCGCGTGGCGATCAGACGGCTGCGGCTCTTTTCGACCTCGGGGTCGGCGTAGAAGTTGGCCGACATCGGGGTCTTAACGAAGCAGGGCTCGACGCAGTTGGAGCGCACGCCGTAGGGGCCCCATTCGGCGGCGAGCATCTTGGACATCATGTTGACGCCGGCCTTGGTGGAGCTGTACACGCCCGAGAACGTCTCGGGAGAGTGGCTGGCGACGGTCGAGACGTGCACCAGGCGACCCTGGCCGGCCTTGATCATTTCGCGACCAAAGCGCTGCGAGGTGATGAAGTAGCCGGTGAGGTTGACGTTGATGACCTCGTTCCAGTCGGAGAGCGGCAGGTCCTCCATGGCGGCGAAGCGCAGGATACCGGCGGTGTTGACGAGGACGTCGACACGGCCGAAGTCGGCGATGGTGGCATCGACGGCGGCCTGAACCTCGGCCTCGTCGGTGGCGTTCATCTTGTAGCCCTCGGCGTGGATGCCAAATTCGGCAGCGAGGTCGGCGGCAGCGGCCTTGACCTTCTCCTCGTCCAGGTCGAGCATGACGACGTTGGCGCCATTGCGGGCGAACTCGCGGCAAATCTCGACGCCCATACCGCCGAGTGCGCCGGTCACGGCGCAGACATCGCCCTCGAGCTTAAGCCAATTGCCCATAGGAACTTCCCTTCTTGTGCCTCCCGGTGGGTCGTTCCCATTAACCGACCCACGTGGTTTTCGTTGGTTATCGTATGCTTTGCATTTGCGCAGGTGAATTGCATATTTGTTAGAATGGCGTTAACCGTAGGTTTACACTGTGCGATGCAGCTCATTCTCAATTGAGCGTGTGACCTGCGAAAACAACCCCCTGTGGCACCATGCGGTCACGGGCGCGAAAACGGGAGATTGACGTGTACGATCGACGACTTGAGGCCATATCGGCCGCCGCGGAGCTGGGGAGCTTCTCGCGTGCGGCGGCAAGATTGCGCGTGTCGACCCCGGCCCTCGTCAAGCAGGTGTCGGGCTTCGAGGCCGAGTTCGGCATCACGTTGTTCGAGCGCTCGCACTCGGGCGTCAAGGTGACGCCGGCCGGCGCACTGCTGGTGGACGACGCGCGCTCGATCATGCGGCAGTCCGAGGACGCGCTGCGCCGTGCCCGACGCGCGGCGGGCGATGGTGGTGCCGTGCGCCTGGGCGTGTCAATGATGTGCCCAGGACGCCAGACGCTGTCGATGTGGTCGGGCATCCACGATCTGGAACCGTCGCTACGATTTGAGATCGTGCCGGTAAGTGACCTCTACGACGAGCGCGAGACCGTCATGCGCAGCTTGGGCCGCGAGGTCGATGTGGTGCAGTCGAGTTTTTCTACCCCACGCTGGGGCGACGCTTGCCAAAAGCTCCACATCGTTAACGTACCGTTTTATATCGACCTGCCGCGCGCGAGCCCGCTGGCGCGCAAGAATCGCATTACGGTTGCCGACCTAGAGGGCATGCGCCTGCGCGTGCTCCGTCACGGCAACGATGCGATGGACAGCCTACGCATCGACCTTTTGGCCGACGGCGGCGTGGACGTGATCGATGTGGATAGCTTTGACTTTGCGCTCTTTAACGAGGCGGAGGAAAAGGGCGATGCGGTACTCACCTGTGGCGCATGGTCAGGGGTGCACCCGGCCTTTGTGGGCGTGCCGTTCCTGTGCGGCCGCGAGGTGCCAGTCTTTCTGCACTACCCGCTCGAGCCCACCCTCCAAGTCCAAAAATTCGTCAACGCCATGGCCCAACTCCTTAACTAGCTAATTTAGGACGGGGCTTTTTAGCTACTTTCGCCGCACTACCAGCACAATGCGAAAAATGATGCGAAAAATGACTGCAAATCGGTCACGCATGATTTTGCTTTTGCCCTGGGCTGGTTGTAGAATCAAAAAGCTTAAACGAACTACTTGTGCAGCTTGCGCGAAAGCTCGGGCTGCGGCTGGGGGGGATGCGCCCGTGCAGGGTCCTTTCGGTCATATTGCGTCGATGCGCCGCACCTTTATGATGTTGGCAGCGGCCTTATGCGTGTTCGTTATGGCCGGGGGGGGGTTGCCCTCGCGCGCGTACGGTGACGATGGCAACCTTATAACAAACCCAAACTTTCTTAACCAAGCTACTGGCTGGTCGACGACCTCTCCGAATGAGAGAATCGGCGAGACGATGAAGCTCGAGCTTTCCACGCAGCTCCTCAAGCCCCAAACGAACACCAAACAAGCTAACGGCAATCACTTTGCGCTTGCGTGGAATTTTAGGCCACAGGGCACCAATCTTTATTTTGAACCTGGATCAACCTACACCACCTTTTCCACCCAGAGCGGCGCCACGTACGAGTGGGGCCTAAACCATCGCGCCGCAACCGACCACGACGTGCTGATGCTCACGATGGGTCCTCAACAGGAGAATCTGTCGATTAACAGCGCAGGCCAAGACCAGCTTATGCAGCTGCGGGCTTGGCTTAAGGCGCAGGTCAAGATGCCCCAGGGAAATACCGTTGAGCAGTACACCGTTTACAGCGATCCCTTTGCTGCAAACGGCGGATTTGCTGGTAACAGTGCTGATGGATCCCACTTTTCGTTTGAACAGAGCGACGGTCGCATCGCGCTTTCTGTGTGGCTCGTAAGCTCTAACGGACAGGGTTGGTTCTCCTTTGGCACCAACAGCACGCATTATTATCGAAATCTTCCCGAGGAAGACGATGAGTTTGCCTATCAGGCTGACTATACCGCAGCGTCCGACAAAACGATGCTTGCGCTGACTTGCTACGATTCAAATCTTACGGGGGAGAACGAACAATACCGGGAGTGGTTTGGTAATCTGGTCAACGACGTTCACGTGGAAAAGCAGGGCACACGCGACATCTATAGCGACTTTGCCAAGGTGTATTGGGAAAATTCGTCCGAGACCATGACAACGCTCACAAACTATGCGTTCTCGACCTCGAATCTTAAGAACGAGAATACGAACATTGCTAACGGCAGCTTTGAAGAGGATATACATCTAGGGAACCAGAGGCCCAGCAAGTTTACGTTGTGCTCGCCCCATTGGCGTACGACCGAGACGGACCATCGTATCGAGATCGTTGCCAAGAACGACTACTATATCGACCCAGTTGGGCATTCTGTTACGTTTACGCCCTCCGATGGTGACTATGCAGCCGAGCTCAACGCACACGAGGCGAGTTCGCTCTACCAATATGTGACGACCGAGCCGGGAAAACAGTACGAGTGGGGGCTCGACCACCGCGGCCGCTCGGGTCGAGACGCCATGGCCCTTATCATCGGTCCGCGACAAGAAAACGAGCCGTACAAGGACAATCAAAAGGCACTCGATCAGTACCAGCAAATTGTTCAATGGATTCAAATGAGCGTCGACAACTATGTCGGCTTGGATGTGGTCAATTTTTCCCAATCGGGCTGCAGCAAAAAGATCATCCTGTATTCAACCAAGTTTGACAAAGTGGGCGGATTTGCCAATGCGTCCAGCGGAAGCGCGTTCTCATGGACGGCCGATGCGGAGCATACCGAAAAATGGTGCGTATGGATCATGGCGTCCGAAAACGACGCGTGGGCTTCCTACGGTTCCAACGCGCTCGAGCAGAGCAAAAAGGTTGACTACGACTATACCTACACCATTCCGGATGGCCAAAACCAGAGCGTCTTTGCTTTTGTGGCCTACAACACGGCCAACGGGAGCAATTCGACCGGCAACTTCCTCGACAATATCTCGTTTAGGGAGTTCTATCGCATCGAGACATACACGACGCCCAACGGAAGCGGAACGTATTTTTATAACGCCAATACCAAGACGGCGGACTTTACCTATGCCAAAAACTACGTAGGTAAACAGGAGAAGAACTCCTACTTTATGGTCGATGCCAAACGCGATGACGGGGCAGTCTTTATCGGTGCTTTTGTCAACGGCGAGTTCTATTCCGCAGACGACGACGCACATTGGACCAGATTGGAAGATGGTACCTATCGCTTTGAGGTCGACAAGGTCACGAAGCACTACAAAGTGCACCTCGTGTTTTCCAAGGCAGGCGTTCAATACGATGTGAACGGCGGCAAAGCGTATCACTACGATCCGTACAATGAGTCCACGGGCGATTTCGTACAGCTTTCTGGCGCTGGAGCGAGCTATACCTCCCATGCTGCCGTTGGACAAAACGACGACTGGAAGTTTATGGGCTGGGAGTACGCGGGCTCGGGAAAAGCCGTTCGCTTCGATGCCAAACACACGGTGACCCATACAGCTCCCGAGGGCACCACGGATTCCGGCACTCTTACCATTAAGGGCAAGAAGGTCAATCCGGATACCGGTGCTGTGGGCGATGCGGTAACCGTCGAAAACATTCCCGAGAGCCAGGGCGCGACGTTCGTGGCGCAATGGAAGTATCGTCAGGCCTTTGTTGCCCAGCTTAAAAATGCCGATGGCACGTGGAGCAACGTAACGACGGGCGGCACGGTCAGCTCCAAGCTTAAGGGGGCAAAGGGCTCCATCGATGCCGGGGATGGCTCGGGCAAGGACGAGGACGCGTACAAAAAATCGGGCGTTGCCTACTTTGTGGATGACGGCACGTTTGTGGAGGCGGTGGCCGCTCCCAAGGAGGGCTATCACTTTGAGGGTTGGTACGACCTATCGAATCCGGACGCCCCGGAGCTGCTGTCGTCTTCACCCACCTATACGTACAACGTAAAAGATCGCCATACGGGATGCGTATACGCACGATTCACCCCGCGCACCTACACACTCAAGGTTTCCAAGAGCGTTACGGGCAATATGGGCGACAAGCGTGCCTACTTTAAGATGACGGCGACCTTTACGGGCCTCAAGGCTGGTCAGACCTACGCCATCGAGTATTCGGATGCGTCTGCCCAAGGCAGCCATGCGCTCGTGGCGCGACCGAATGATCGGGCCGAGACCGTGGAAAACAAGACGGCCTTTACGGCCGATGGCCAGGGCAAGGCGACCGTGCCGTTTGCCGTTAAGGACGGCCTGACCGTTTCGATTAAGGCGCTGGATTACAACGCGGTCTATACCGTGAGCGAAGACGATTATTCGTCGTTGGGGTACCACGCCGAGCTTACGGGTGCGAGCGGCACGCTCAACGGTCCGCGTGTGACCGTTGCCGTTGAAGCTAAGGCCACCAATTCCCGACAGGTCGCGGTGCCTACGGGTATTACGCGCAACCCCATCTATGCCCTGGCGATTTTGGCCGCCGGCGTGCTGTTGGCTACGGGCATGGTTGCGCTGCGTTTACGCCGCGGCTCCAAGAGGGGCGGGCGCCTATGAGAAGACATGGCGCCAGCAATGCTGGTGATGGGCCAGCCGCACGAGCGGCCCCGCAGGGAAGACCCCGGGGCTCGCGGTATTCGGCCGCGTCGAACGTGAGGTTGGGCGCCCATGCGGCGCCAGATCTGGGAGAAGCGGACGACCGGCGCGATATCGTGGGCTTTCTGGCGCGCCTGGCATTTTTTGTCGTGACGCTCTGGCTGCTCTTTGGTGTGGTCTTGGGCGTGGGCGCAGTCACGACTGGCGAGATGGCCCCCCGCATCTGTTCGGGTGACGTCATGCTCTACTGGAGGCTCAGCCAGAGCTTTAACGAGGGTGACGTGGTGGTATACACCGCGGATGGCGAAGAGCGCCTGGGTCGCGTGGTTGCCCGCCCCGGTGATGAGGTCACAATTACCGAGTCGGGCGAGCTCATGGTTAACGGGGCTGTTGTGGTGGAAAGCGATATCACCACGCCGACGCCGCGCTATGAGTCTGCTGTGGACTATCCCGTGCATCTGGGAACGGATGAGCTCTTTGTGCTGGCAGATTTGCGCGAGGGCGGGCACGACAGTCGCCTGTATGGACCGATTGCCCGTTCGCAGATCAAAGGCAACGTGATCAGCGTGCTGCGCAGGTCGAACCTGTAGGCACGAAGCCTGGTTTTATTAAGGGCATGTGCCCGAGAGGAAGGATACAACATGAAAACTGGAAAGAGGCGACTGGCGGCGTTTGCAGTTGTGGCCGCCACGATGCTGCTGGCTTTGGTGGGAGTTGCTGCGCCGGCGTGGGCGGAGGAGGGCTCTGCTACTCCGCATCTGCCGGTAAATGACAACAAGGTCACAATCACCTCGACGCTTACCATGAATAAGAACGCCGTGGAGCCGAATGCGGAGTTCGGCTATTCGATTGCGCCGGCGGAGACGAGTGAGCTTGCGAGCACGAGTAACAACATGCCTGTTTCTGCTGGAGTGCCCGGTGGCGCCACGCTTCCGTCGTCTTCCGTTAATTTTTCTGCCCAAGGTCTTCATAGCCAAGATAATGCCGACGGCATTACTAAGACAATAACCGCTCCGTTGAACGTCAGCCTTGATACCTCAAAGTTTACGGCTCCGGGCATCTATCGATATAAGATTACGCAGACGCCGCCACCGTTGGATGGCCTCAACGTTACGTACAAGGAGCTCTTCCTCGATGTTTACGTAGAAAACGCAGAAAATGGCGGCTCGGGCTATGTTGTTAATGGTTGTACTCTTCTTAGCGACAAAGCAAGCTCGGGTAGGAAGGCCGCAGGCTTTGTGAACAAATATGCCACCCATAAGCTGACCATCACAAAGGTCGTCAAGGGCAACCAGGGTGACAAGAATAAGGACTTCCGGTTTAGTGTCAGCCTTAACGGCGCTGCCGGGGAAACCTATAAGTACGTCACTGTGAAAAAAGACGGTACTTCTACGCCCGAAGCTGTAGTCAAATCGGGATCTACGGTTTCGGTGAACCTTAGAGACGGCGACTCCGTCACCTTTTATGGTCTTTCATCGAAGGACACATATGCCGTAACTGAGGACGACTACAAGACGAAGGAAGGTTATGAAACGTCGTACAAGATTGGGGAGACTGGCAACGAAACAAAGTCCAATATTCTTCTCGCGCAGGGTATCGGTACTTCTGACACCACGGTGACCTTTACCAACACCAAGGATGTTACCGTTCCGACCGATGTTATTCGGACGGTCGTTCCCTATGCGGCAATCGTCGCGTTTGCTGCCGTGATGGGCGTGGTCTTC
The DNA here is from genome assembly GCA_958421035.1 of uncultured Collinsella sp. Classification (GTDB taxonomy): domain Bacteria; phylum Actinomycetota; class Coriobacteriia; order Coriobacteriales; family Coriobacteriaceae; genus Collinsella. The sequence continues at coordinate 12,407 of CATZKS010000055.1, forward strand.
TTCCGTCCTCGTCGTAACCGCCGTTAAAACAGCGAGGATTACAGCCGATGGAGCTTAAACGCATAGCTCGGCTGGCACGAGCCGGCGACCGCGTACTTACGTGGTTTGCCGGCTTTCTCGTGCTGCTCATGCTGCTGTACGGGGGCTATTCGCTGTGGGATACAAACAACGTTATGAACGGCGGGTTCATCAGCGATGAGCTGCTGCACTACAAACCCACCGGGGTCAACGATTGCGCACGCCTGCAGGAACTGATGGCCAAAAATCCCGACGTGGTCGGATGGGTCACCATCGATGGCACCAACATCGACTATCCCTTTGTTCAGGGAAAAGATAACCAGGAATATCTCAACAAAAACGTGTTGGGGGAGTCCGCGGTTTCGGGAGCGGTGTTTTTGGATACGCGCAACAGCCGCGCGATGACCGATTCCTACAATCTGCTCTATGCGCACCACATGGATAACGGCGCGATGTTTGGCGATGTCGACCGGTTTTTAGACAGGGGCTTCTTTGACCTGCACCGCACGGGCACGCTCTACACAAAAGATGGGGCGTTCCGCCTGCGCATCGTTGCTGTGTGTTCGTTTGCCGCGAGTGATGACATTATCTTTGGGCCGGGAAACCTGGACCAGGCCTCAATGCAGACTCTGCTCGCGCATATCTCGCAGACGGCGGTGCATGCGGACACGGACGGCGCTGGCTTCGATGCACGCATCATCGCGCTTTCTACCTGCAGTGATAAAACAAATGGGCGCCGAGCGCTCCTAGCCGAAATCTTGTAGCTCATTTAGGATGGGGCTTTTCTAGCTACCTTTGCCGTCCTACCTGCGCAATGATTTTTCTGGGACGGAGATTTTTAGCTACTGCGTTCCGTTAGCTTGACCAGTCTTTTTGGGACGGGGCTAAATTAGCTGGTTTTGGATTAGGGATCAGTTGCGATTTGTTGATTCATCGATATTGGGATGGAGAACCAGCTAATTTAGCCCCGTCCCAAAAAGACTGGTCCTCCACCACCTCCCAAATCATCCTTACAAAACGAGGCCCTGGCCAACTGGGCAGGGCCTCACTAATTTATATTCCGTTCTAAATGACAGGCTGATCGCGCGTAGGAGGGGGCCCCGGGGTGGCGGGGTATTTCCTCCGCGCGCAGTTTCGCAGCGCAGCGAGAAT
>CATZKS010000056.1 GCA_958421035.1 uncultured Collinsella sp.
CAGCTCGGACATGGCCAAGCAGAAGCAGCAGATAGCCGACCTGTACGGCAAGCTTGCCGACGTCACGAACGCGTTCATCTACGACGACGGCACCGTGTACTGCCCCGCCTCCAAGGCCAGCGCATCGGGCAGCACCGTCACGTTCGGGAGCACCTGCACGGCGTCCGGCACAACCCTCAACCTCAAGTAGAAAGGCAACGAAATGGCACAAGCGAAAACCCTGTCGGTGGGCGGCATCGGCTACGAGGTCATCGACGATACCGCGCGCAGAAACGCGCAGACGGCGCTCAACAACGCCGAGTACAACCGCCAGGGCCAAATCGGCAAGTACGGCGGGCAGAACATCGCCACCATCCTGGCGGGAGAGATCGGCAGCGGCAGCGTGTACGACGCGCTGCACAAGCGAGCCGCCAACGGCAACTTCGCGGGCCTGCGCGTGGGCGACTACCTGGACGTGCCGCTCGTGAGCGCATCCGCCGTCACCACCCAGCAATCTGTGCGGTTCCTGCTTGCCCACATCGACCCGTACCTCTACTGCGGCGACAACAGCAAGGGCCACCATATCGCGTTCGTGGCGTCCGCGCCCGTGCCCGTAGCCAAGACCGTGACCGGCGTGGCAAACGACAGCTTCCTGATGTGGAACACCACCAACACGAACCAGGGCACCGCCGACCGGAAATGCCCCTACCTGGGCAGCAACCTCAAGGCGTGGGAGACGGCCTTCGAGGCGTGCCTGCCCGAGGGGCTGACCAAGTACCTGCTCACCCAGCGCGTGCTGCTTGAGGAGCGGTACAGCGCCAGCGGTGCGCTCAACGACTCCAACTCGTGGAGCTGGCAGGATATCGGCAAGGTATGGTCGCTATCGGAGATGGAGGTCTACGGCTGTCCCGTGTGGGGCACGCCAGGCTGGTCGGTCGGCTTCGACTGCAAGTTCGACCTGTTCCATGACACGGCGCACCGAGTCAACGGAAATCGGTACAATTGGTGGTTGCGTTCCGTCATGGGTGGCTCCTCGTCCAACGTGTGCTACGTCGCCAGCAGCGGCTATGCCTACTGCCACTCGGCGACGTACGTCTGGGTTCGCCCCCACCCCGGCTTCCTCGTCGGCTAGCCAGCCGAGTGCTCTATACTCTGCTTTTAGGCGACCGCCTTGCGCGGTCGCCTCCTGCCCGCGCAGCGGGCCGGATTTTTTCGCCACATTTTCCCAGGAGGTGCCATGAGCGGCGTCTACCAGCGCAACCGCGAGGTTTCCGAGTACAAGTTCTTCACGCAGGCCATCGCCATCCGCGTGGAGGTCAACAAGCTCATGGCCTCCTCGTCGGTCGTGCCGAAAGCCTACAGGCTGCTGAACGCAGTCCCCACGGTGGAGACCGCGCGCAGCATCGTATACAACGTCAACCGCGCCGACTGCTTCTACCCCAACACCTCGTTCAACGCGCTGGAGAGGAAACGCTACCTGACGCTGGCCATAGCTGACTGCGAGCAGCTGATGCTGGACATGCAGTGCCTCATGGACATCGGCCTGCCCGTGAACGCCAACCGCTTCGAGGCGCTGGCGGGCATGGTCGAGGAGGAGATCAAACTGCTCAAGGGCGCGCGCAAGAACGTACGCGTCACCGGCAAGAAGACGACCGACGAGCGCATAGCCGAGGCCGAGGCCGAGCTAGAGCGCCTGCGTTCGCTATAATGGACGGCGGTCGCGCCTTGTTTATCGGTACAATTGGTGGTTGCGTTCCGTCATGGGTGGCTCCTCGTCCAACGTGTGCTACGTCAACAACAACGGCAATGCCAACTACAACTCGGCGACGAACGTCTGGGTTCGCCCCCACCCCGGATTCCCTTATTGCCAGACCGAGTAGGCCCCAGGGCCGAAAGCAGAGCGCGGAGAGGAAGGAAGGCGCGACCATCGGGCGCGAGCCCGTAAATACGCACCCCGCGAGGGTGGCCGGACGCTGCTTGCATGGCGCGGCGCTCCGTGGCTCCGCCGCGTTTCATGGCCATACCTCAAGCGGCTGCCAGAGCCACATTGCAAGCCGTGCGGGGTGCCTTCCGCTATGAACTCGGAGCAAAGGCGGGCGGCGCGCCGGAAGCGCCGCGAGGAAAAGCGCGCGAAAGCAAAAGCCGAGCGCGTCAAGGCGTGCACGCTCGAAACCGTGGCGGACCTCAACCGCCTGTGCGCTGCCTCGAAGCAGGCGGCGCGCGGCGTGATGTGGAAGGCGTCGACGCAGCGGTACATGAAGGACTACCTCCGAAACGCCGCGAAGTCCCGCCGCGACCTTTTGGAGGGCCGCGACATATGCCGGGGCTTCATCCGCTTCGACCTGTGGGAGCGCGGCAAGCTGCGCCATATCAGCGCCGTGCACTTCCCCGAGCGCGTGGTGCAGAAGTCGCTGTCGCAGAACGCGCTCGTGCCCGCGATCGTGCCTACCCTCATAGCCGCCAACTCCGCGAACATAAAGGGGCGCGGCACCGACTACGCCCTGAAGCTGCTCAAGCGCCACCTGGCCGACAACTGGAGGGGGCACGGCGGCGATGGCTACATACTGCTCGGCGACTTTTCCGACTACTTCGCCCGCATAGCGCACGGCCCCGTCAAGGAGCAGGTGGCTGCCGCGCTGCTCGATCCGCGAGTAATCGACCTTGAGCACCGCCTGATTGACGCGCAGGGCGAGGTGGGCCTGGGGCTGGGCAGCGAGCCGAACCAGATATGCGCGGTGGCACACCCCAACCGCATCGACCACTACGTGACCGAGATGCTGCGCCCCGAGGCGTACGGGCGGTACATGGACGACTTCTACCTCATACACGAGAGCAAGGAGTACCTGCAGGTGTGTCTGCTGCTGATAGGGCGCAAGTGCGCCGAGCTGGGCATAGAGCTGAACCCGCGCAAGACGCGCGTGGTGAAGCTGTCGCGCGGCTTCACGTGGCTGAAGAAGCGCATCTTCTACACGGAGACGGGCCGCATAGTCGTGAAGCCGTGCCGAGACTCCATAACGCGGGAGCGCCGCAAGCTCAAGAAGATGGCCCGCATGGTCGCCGATGGCGTCATGACCCCCGAGCAGGTGGAGCAGAGCTACCAGAGCTGGCGCGGCGGCATGAAGCGGCTGGACGCGCACCGCAGCGTGCGGGCCATGGACGCGCTGTACCGCAGCCTGTTCGGAAATCCCGCGGGGGGGGGTTGCTCAATGCAATCCAAACCTGGAGGCGACACGGATGGGAACATGCCCCTACCCTAGCAACGGAAGGAGCGACCCATGACAGAACAGGAAATCGCCGGGGAGATCAACGGCTACAAACAGCAGCTTGAGCAGAGCGACTACAAGGTCATGAAGGCGGTGGAGCGCATCTTCTCCGCATCGTCCATCACCGACCTGCTCTCGGCCATCGCCGCAGCTGCCAAGGAGGTGGCCGAGATCATCTCGCAGCGCCAGACGTGGCGCGACCGCATCAACGAGCTGGAAGCCATGGAGCCCGACCAGCCGGAAGCGCCGCAGGAGTAGCGAGCGCCCCTTCGGGGGCGCTTTTCTTTTGCCTGGCGACACCTCGCGGACAATCGCGGCAGCGATTCGAGGAGGTGAGAAAACGAATGACCGACGTGCTGGAAATCTTCGCGCCGTACGGCCCCGGGTCGCTTTTCGGCGCGCTGCTCGTCCTAGTGGTCCTGTACTTCGGCAAGCAGTTCCTCGAAGAGTTCAAGGCCCAGAACGAGCGCAAGGCGAACATCGACCTCAAGCGCGAAGAGCGAAAGCAGGACGAGGTGAACGAGCGGGCGCAGCGCGACCGCGAGCGCAGCCAGATGGAGGGCCGCATCGCCGCGCAGATGGAGCGCAGCAACGCGCTGATGGAGGCTATGAAGGCGCTCATGGAGTCCGTTGTGACCTCCAACGAGGTGCTGCACGCCGACCTGGCGAACAGCCAGGCGCGCAGCCAGGGCATGGCGGCGAAGGTCGACCACATCGCCGACCGCGTTGACCTGCTCTACAAGGAATCAGCTCGATAGAAAGGAATCCGAAATGACAGAAATGCAAGCAATCGCAGCCATCGTGCTGTCTTTCGCCGTGCCGTTCGCGGTGCAGCTGATCAAGACCGAGGCCATGACCGGCAAGGCCGCGCGCATCCTGGCGCTGGGCTGCTCGCTCCTGGCGGGCGTCGTGACCGGCTTCGTGGGCGGCGTGCCCGCAGACCCGGGCGCATGGGTCACGTGCGCCTTCGCCGTGGTAGGCGGCGTGCAGGCGGCCTACACGCTGTTCAAGTCGGTAGGCATCACATCCAAGTGGCTCGACGCCCTGCTGGGCGTGACCGTAGGCGGGAAGGAGTAGGCAATGGCTAAACTGTTCATCATCTGCGGCCACGGCGCTGGCGACCCCGGCTGCTGCGCAGGCGGCTGCACCGAGGCCGAGCGCGTTCGCGCCCTGGGCCAGCGAATCAAGGAACTGGGCGGTTCCGAGGTCGAGCTGGGCGATACGTCCCGCAACTGGTACGCCGACGGCGGGCTTAACCGCCTGAGCACCGACGCGCCAGTGGTGGAGCTGCACATGGACGCCAGCGGCATCGCCACGGCCCACGGCGCGCACGTCATCATCAAGGAGGGCTTTGAGCCTGACGAGTACGACAATGCGCTGGCCGACAAGCTGGCGGCGTTCATGCCCGGGCGCTCCGAGAAGCTGGTGCGCCGTTCCGACCTCGCGAACCCGAACCGAGCCGCCGCGCGCGGCATCAACTACCGCCTGTGCGAGAACGGCTTCATCGACAACGACGGCGACCGCGAGAAGTTCAACGGCAACCTGGACGAGCTGGCGCGCATCTACCTGGAATGCTTCGGCATCACTGCTGGAAGCGCCCCCGCAGCCGTCCCGCAGCCGCAGCCTGCGCAGCAGGAAACGGCCGAGAACTTCGGCGGCACCTACCGCTGCACTGTGGACTACCTGCGCGTGCGCGACGCCCCCGGCCTGGGCGGCACCGAGGTGGCGCACTATTCCAGCGGCGAGACCGTGACGCTGGATAACTGGTACAAGATCGCCGACGGCTACGTGTGGGGCCGATACACGGGCTACAGCGGCGCAACGCGCTACATCGCCGTGGGCAAGGCCACGGGCAAGCCAGAGGCCGACGACTATCTGGTGAAGGTGGGATAGGCCATGCCGTACCCGAGCCCCGCAGACGAGGAGCGCAACGGCGGGTGCGGCCCCATCCTCGCAGCGGTCGTCCTGCTGTTCATCGTCCTGGCCGCCGCCAGCTGCGCGTCGCAGGCCATGGGAGCGCAAGACGCGACCGTGAGGCAAGCCCGCACGGACGGCCCCATATACGACCTGCCCGAGGGCATCGGCCAGGAAATCGTGTGCGACGAGCACAACCGCGAGTACCTGCTGCTTACCACCGAGCAGGGCGGCGTGTTCCTCATGCCGTACATGGACGAGGACGGCGAGCAGGAGATCATGCCGCAGGCCTAGAACGCAAAGAAGCCGCCCCGTATGGAGCGGCTTCTTTCTATCTGACGAGCAATACGAACGCCCGCCTAACGACGAACACGCGTATGTGTTCGCCTACTGAACAGTTGGTGGAGGCGCGGAGAATCGAACTCCGGTCCACGAAAGCCCCCTGATTGGCATCTCCAAGCTCAGTCGCTAGTTTAGTCTCGGACGCTTTGCGCGCAGCGACACGCTCGCGGCGTCCTAACCGGTTCGGTCTTAGCCCGCGCCATACCGATTACGTGCGCAGGAGCATTCCCCTAACATGACGTCGCGCCGGTGTCGGGGAAATCACCGGGTTGACGCGCCGCTATAAACTAAGCGGCGAGAGCCATAGGCTCAAAAGAAGAGTTGTTGTCAATTCAATTTGACGGTACCCCTGTTTAACGAGGCGAGGAGACCTCGGCTTGCTTCCTCTCTCAGAGCTATCGTGTCGAAACCAGTCGCCCCCGAATGTCGGGAAAGTCTGGATGGTATTGGGCTCGAGCACCCAACACCCGTCGACTTTTCAAGGAACATACGAGGCAAGCCCCGCTTGTGGAGTGTTATCTTACCACGTTCTGAAAGCAGGCAGCTGTTCTATGCACGAGCTGTGAAGACCCCAATGTGCGCCGCACTTCGCACTTTTGCTACCGATCGCGTCACGTATATTTTCGCCAAGCAAAATTGACCCGTCGAAAGGACCGTTATGGATACCAAGCAGCAACTCGTCAATGCCCTCGCAGGCCTGGGCTCAACCATTACCGAAGCTATGGATGTCATCGAAGGCTTTGTCCCCTGCGGACATCCCGCCCTCACGGTTTCGAACGCCCTTGTTGCGCTGGACGCTGACGATGATGCAGCTCTCGCCCAGCAGCTTGAGACCGTCGAGGGCTTTATCGACCACGTGAGTGAGAACCGCGGCGTGGCCGCCTACCACGGCGTCGAGGTCGAGCTCGCGGGTCCCAAAGCCGATCTGCTCGCAGCAATCCGCGAGGTAGGCGCCCTTATGCAGACCGCAGGCGTCAAAAACACCCAGGTCAACGAGTGGGTCTACCGCAGCCTGGCAGCACTCGACAGCTCCGACGAAAAGGCAGCCGAGCAGCTCGCAGAAAGTCCCGCCATTAAGGCCGAGCTTTTGTAAATAGCAGACGCGGGCCCCTTGGCGCATCGTCGTCCAAGAGACCCGCAAACAGTTCGCGTCAACCGATAGCCGCGCCGCTGCGTTCGGCCAAAGCAAGAATCGGCATCATTTGACGAGGTGTCTTTGCTGCAAGATCGGCATGTTCGAGCAGTTTGCGATCGTTGGTCACCAAGTAATCAACCTGGGCGCGTTTGCACGCGGCGAGCACCAAGTTGTCCTCGTAATCGCGATGGAGCGCTAAGTATTTGTCGGCCAGCCAAAGGTCCGATGCATCAGCGCCCACGGCCGTAGCGTTTTCGGTCATATTCCGAACAAACGCCAACGCCGCATCGCCAATTGCACGGGCAGACGCCTCGTCGAGTGCTCCCCCGCTGGCAAGAACGCTACGCTTCAGCTCGTGTTGGACAACGTACAGTACGTCCTTGGCGATATGGACCGGAAAGAACAGCAACGCCCCCGTCTCCGTCGCCTGCCCAATAAACGCACGCGCGGCAAACGACTCGGCATGGTCGGCGCAAAACGAATCAACCCATACGTTGGCATCCACCATTATTTTGAGGAGAGCCCTGCTCACAGGATCATCCCCTTTTGGCGATAGCGCTCGTCCATGGCTTCAGAATAGATTGTGTCCCAACCGCGATCGTCGGATACGGGCGACGCAGCGATACCCAAATCTGCATAAAGCCGGTCTGCCGCTGCCCACGACGCGGCAAACGGAGTATCGGGCGCGACGGCCTGGTGCCGGTCGTCGACAGCCGCAAGCACCTCCTCGCACTGCCCGCCACCCTGCGCGACCTTGGCCACCACCTTTTTGATGAGCTCGGGCAGTGACCCGCCCGAAAGCCGCAGCGCTTCCTCGGCACGGTTCTTGACCTGGCGATCCACGCGAACGTTCACCTGCGCCATGCCGCTAACAGCACCCACGTTGATCCCGCTCCCTTCAATTGCTAACACCGCTAGCAACACTATATAGAGGAGCTAGCAAATGGTCAAATGCAAAAGGCCTGCGCCCAGACGGCACCGATGCCGTCTGGGCGCAGGCCAGATAATGTGGACGAACCCGTCTGCTAATGCAGGTACGCCTTCGCGTTGCCCAGGCTGTAGGCGATCGTTGAGCCGTTGTGCAGTAGTGACGACGTCTGCGGAGTAATCATGCCGGTAATGCCCAGTGCCAAGAGTGCTGAGTTGGTGAGCATCACCTTGGAATACGAACTCGTCAGACGGTCGATAAGCCCCTGGCTCATGCGGCGCAGGCGCACGATTGCGGCCAGATCCGTATCGGTCAGGATGATATCGGCGACCTCCTTGGCGATGTCGCTTCCGCCGCCCATCGCCAGGCCCACATCGGCCAGGCCCAGCGCCGGCGAATCGTTGACGCCGTCGCCCACCATGGCAACGTGGCGCCCCTCGCCCTTAATGCGCTCAACATACGCGTACTTGTCCTCGGGCAGCAGCTCGGCCTTAAACTCGTCGACACCTGCTTCGCGAGCAATGCGCTCGGCCGTGCGCTCCGAGTCGCCCGTGAGCATGACCACGTGCTTAACGCCCAACGCGTGCAGGTCGGCGATGGCTTCGCGGACCCCGGGCTTAAGCGGGTCCTCGATACCGAGCACGCCGACGACCTTGCCATCGACCGCCAGATACAGCGGCGACAGGCCCTGCATCTGGGACTCGATCTGCTCCTTAATGTCGGACTCGAGCTGCGCGCCCTCGTCCTCAAATACAAAGTGCGCGGAACCGATGATGGCACGACGCCCCTCGATGGACGAAGCGATGCCGTGCGCCACAATGTACTCGACGGCGGCATGGCGCTCGCGGTGCTCGAGTCCACGCTCACGCGCAGCATTGACCACGGCGCGTGCTACCGGATGAGGGAAATGCTCCTCCAAGCAAGCGGAAAGGCGCAGGACCTCGTCCTCACTCCAGCCATCGGTGGTGAGTACGCAGGCAAGACGCGGCTGCGCCTCGGTGAGCGTGCCGGTCTTATCAAACACAATGGTGTCGGCCTTGGCAAACGACTCAAAGTACTTGGCGCCCTTGACCATCACGCCCATCTTGGCGGCATCGCTCATGGCAGTCATGACGGCGACGGAACCCGTGAGCTTGAGTGCACACGAGTAGTCGACCATCAGCGCCGCCGAGGTCTTGATGAGGCTGCGGGTGGTAAGCGCAACCAAGCCCGCGAGCAGGAAGTTCCACGGGACGATCTTGTTGGCAAGGTCCTCCATATGCGACTGGCCCTCGGACTTGAGCGAGTCGGCCGTCTGCACGAGCGAGACGATCGAGCGGAGCTTGGTCTGAGCCGTATTGGCGCGTACACGCACCAAGATGCCGCCGTCTTCCACGACGGTGCCGGCGAACACGTCGTCGTCCACGCTGCGCTCGACGGCCAGCGGCTCGCCAGTCAGGGTCGCCTGGTTGACCATAGCGCTCCCCTGCTCGACAACACCGTCGATGCAAATGGACATGCCAGTGCGCACGGCGACCAGGTCGCCGGGCTCAAGCTCGGTCGCGGCAACGCTTACCTCGGTGTCGCCGACGACCTTCTGCGCCTTGTCGGGCACATCGAGCAGCGAGTTGATGAGCTCGTTTTCGCTCATGGCGCGGGTGTAGTCCTCGAGCAGCTCGCCCACGTTGAGTAGGAACATCGTCTGGCCCGCGGTGTCGACGTCGCGTTTGACGAACGAGATGCCGATGGCCGAAGCGTCGAGCACGGGAACGGCCAGGCGCGGCTGCGCCAGCTCATGAAGGGCAGCGCGCAAAAATGCCATGTAACCGGCCACGACAAACACCGCACGCAGAGGCGTGGGCAAGAACCAGCGACGTGCGTAATGGGCACCGACGAGTGTCGCCAGGTCCATAACGAGTTTGTGCTTGCGTGGCTCAAGCTGCATCACGTAGCCCGACTTGGCATCGGCGATAGCTTGAGCATCGAGTGCGCCCAAGGCGTCGAGCACGCTCGCGCGGCGTGGCTCGTCGTACTCCAGCGCCATCTGGCCAATGCGGCCATACACGCGCACCCTGTGCACGCCGTCGATATCGCCGCTGAGCTTAAGAAGTGCATCGAGATCGCTCTCTGGCACAGGACCCGCCAATTGAAGACGGGTCCTGCCGGGGATCTCGCTAATAATCGAGAATCTCATAGTTTGTGCCTGGGAGCGTTACTCGGCTGCCTCGTCAGCAGCGGACTCGCTCTGGGTGATGTAGGCAGCCTCGGCAACCATGTCGTCGACATTAGCCTTGGCCTGCTCGACCATGTCCTGGTAGCCGTTCTTGATGCGCATGCCGCACGCGATACCCTGCACGCAGGCATTCTTGACCGGAGCGCTGGTAAGCAGCTTGATACCGGCCGTGCCAAGCAGAAAACCGCCACCGACAAGCAGGGTATTGAACGTCGACTTCTTCATGTTGCTTCTCCCTTTTGCCGCATTAGACGCGGCACGGTGCCTCAGCACCCGAGCAAATAAGTTTGCTCGAGCACGCTTTTGAAATATCTCAATTTTATCTAACTATCTAGGTCAGCCATGGCTAACCTTTTGAAAATTAACGATGCGGAGTAACCGATTGTCAATGTGAGAAAGGGACTGTCCCTTTGCCCCTTCTTACAACTGCCAGATAGCTGCTTCCTTTTGCAGCGCCACCATGCGGGCGAATTCTCCACCTGCCGCCTTGAGCTGCGCCGGAGTGCCCTGCTCGGCTACCACACCATCCTTGAGCACAACGATCTTATCGGCATTTTCTACCGTGCGCATACGGTGGGCGATCACGATAACCGTCTTGCCTGCGAGCAGGCGGGAAAGCGCCTGCTGCACCACGGTCTCGTTCTCCACATCCAAACTCGCCGTCGCCTCGTCCAGCAACACGATCGGCGCGTCTTTGAGCAGCGCACGGGCGATAGAGATGCGCTGGCGCTCACCGCCGGACAGCTTGGAGCCGTTCTCGCCGATCATGGTGTCATAGCCCTGCGGCATGCGGCTCACAAACTCGTCGCAGTTGGCGGCACGCGCGGCAGCAAGCACTTCCTCATCGGTGGCATCGCGACGCCCGAGGCGGATGTTTCCCATAACCGTGTCGTCAAAGAGCAGCACGTCTTGAAACACAATGGCGTAGTCGCGCAGCAGCACCTCGGGGTCCACGCTCGCAACATCCACGCCACCCACGGTGACCGTGCCTTCGGTGGCGTCCCAAAAGCGCGCGGCCAGGCGGCTCACCGTGGACTTACCGGAGCCCGAAGGACCGACCAGTGCCGTGACCTCGCCTTCCTTGGCGGTAAAGCTCACATCGGTAAGAACTTTCTCGCCGGCGCGGCCGTCCTCGCCCGCACCATAGCCAAATGCCACGTGATCGAACACCACATCGTGGCCTACGGGCTCAAACTGCTCGCTGCCCCGCGCCACGGGCTCTTCCATGATGGAACGCATGCGCTTGGCAGACGACTCGGCGGCAAACAGCTCGGACATCAGCATCAGCGCCTGATCAAAGGGCGCATAGATGCGGCTCACCATAAGCAGGGAGGCAAACATCACCCAAAAGTCGACCTGGCCGGAGGCGACCATCGCAGCGCCCGTGACCAACGTGGTGGCAATCCCCAGGCGCAGGATGGCAAAGGCGGAGTTGACCAAAAGCCCATTGGCGAGCTCGCCTTTGGTGGTCTCGCGCTCCTCGGCATCGATCACGGCGTTGAGCCCCTCAAGATAATGAGCCTCCTGGTTGGTGGCGCGGATCTCGCGCACGCAGTCGAGCGTCTCCTGGATCGCCTCGGTAACCTTGACCTTCTCGGCGCGCACATGGTCGAACACCGGGGTCATGGGGCCGCGTGTCAGATACAGCACGGCAAAGGCCACGGGCACGCTCCAAAACGCCGCGATCGCCAGCTGCCAGCAAAAGAACAGCGACGCCACGAACACAATGGCGCTTGCGATGATGGCACCCCAAAGCTCTCCCAGCACGTGGCTGTAGGCGTGCTCCATGGCCTGGACGTCGCCCATGATGGTCTCGGTTAAATCGGCCAGATCACGACGGCCAAAAAACGACAGCGGCAGCTTGCGCAAGCGCTCGGCAATCTCCATACGCTGCTTGCCGCACTCCTCGTAAAAGATGCAGTAGGTGTAGTAATACTGCTGCCAGTTAGAGGCAAAGAGCAACACGAAAAAGACCAGGAGGCCGCCCACAATCGGCAGGGCATCCGGCAGGTCGGCACCGGTGGCGAGATGTTCGACAAAACCGGCCATGACCAGGAACAATAAGCCCATGCCGGCCATGGTAATGAGATTGGTGAGCGCGGTCCAGAAAATGCCGCGTTTTACGCCGGCGACGCCTTTATCGGATAGGAAGTACTTCTTTTGGAATGAGGCGAACATTTAGGCCTCGCCTCCCTTCGTGACGGCGGCATCCGCGGCAGCAGTGATCTTCCAGCTCGCGGCCTGTTCGTATTCGGACCACATCTTGGCGTATAGACTGTTTTGGGACAGCAGCTCGGCATGGGTGCCAGCCTCCTGCACGCTACCTTGGTTGAGCACCACGATCTTGTCGGCCCCCACCACGGTCGAAAGCCGGTGCGCGATCATAATGACTGTGCGACCCGCCGCCAGCTTGCTAAAGGCACGCTGGATGAGCGCCTCGTTCTCGGGGTCGGCAAACGCCGTGGCCTCATCGAGCACCACGATAGGCGCGTCTTTAAGGATCGCGCGGGCGAGTGCTACGCGCTGCACCTCGCCGCCCGAAAGATATGCCCCTCCAGCACCGAGCATGGTGTTAATACCCTGCGGGAGCTTGGCCACAATGTCGTCGCACTGAGCTGCGGAGAGGGCCGCACGCACTTCGTCGTCAGTGGCCGTGGGCTTGGAGGCACGCACGTTATCGGCAAGTGTTTGCCGGAACAGCTGGTTGGTCTGGAACACGAAGGCAACCTGGTCCATAAGCTCGTGCGGGTCCATGTCGCGAACGTCCACACCGCCTACGAGCACTCGACCCGAAGAAACATCCCAAAAACGCGGGATCAGGCTGGCGCAGGTTGACTTGCCGCCGCCCGAGGGACCCACCAGGGCGAGGGTGCTACCCGCGGAAACGCTAAAACTCGCATGGCTAACGGCAGGTGCTTCGGCACCCTCGTAGGTAAAGCTCACGTCCTCAAAGCGCACATCGCTGCCAGCGGGGTGCTTGGGCTGGACAGGCACGGAGAGCTGCTTGGAATCCATCACGCTTCGGATGCGCGCCAACGAATCGGCACTCATCTGAGACGCTTCGCCCACAAACATAAGCTTGGTCATGGCCGTCGGCACCACGGCCGAAAAGATCGCGTAGAACGTGAAGTTGGCCATAAAGTGCGCGAAGTCCGTCTCGCCCGGCGCCAACAGCAACGCCACGGGCAAAAAGAATGCCACAAGGCCGTTGAGCGCGGTAAGGTTGAGCACCTGCGGACCTCGGCAGAACGTGCCCGCATAGCTTTGTGCCATGTCGGCGTATTCGGCGATCGCGTCGTGGAACGCCTTAAAGGAATAGACCGTCTGCTGAAACACCTTGACCACGGGAATGCCGCGTACGTATTCGGTACCGGTCTTGTTCATCTTGACCAGCGCGCCCATGTAGGCCTTCATAAACTCGCCGCCCTTGCCGCTCATCATGGTGGCCATGGCGCCAAACGAAACGACGACCGAGATAAGGCATGCCGCGCCCAAGCGCCAATCGAGGGCGAAAAGCAGCACGAGCAAGCCCACGACCATGGCGGCAGCGCCCGCGATATCGGGCAGCATGTGTGCGAGCAAGG
>CATZKS010000057.1 GCA_958421035.1 uncultured Collinsella sp.
CCGCACATGTGCGGATGAATGTGGGAGGTGTTCGGATGAAGTTGATAATCAAGGACCTGCGTAAACAATGTGAGTGAAATATGAATCTCGATGGATACGCCCGCAGCCGTGTATACTAAACAACTGTGTGTAACCAGGGGAGTATTCTGGCTGGACAAAATGCCTGCTTAATAGGGTTGTCAGGTAGTCCGGACGCAATACAAGGCTGGGGAGCACGTCGTGTAAGTAGTGGTCCTCTAGGGGCGTACGCTCGGTGGTGTACGCATTGTCCCAAGACCACGCGAGAGTTGGGATCATATCTTGATCAGCATGATTCTCGGCCGCAAGATTGGCATGACCCAGGTTTGGGACGAGGACGACAACGTCGTTCCCGTCACGGTCATCCAGGCTGGCCCCTGCGCTGTCTCGCAGGTTAAAACTCAGGCAACCGACGGCTATGACGCCGTCCAGATCGGTTTCGGCGACATCAAGGCCAAGAACGTGAACAAGCCCATGGCTGGTCACTTCGCCAAGGCTGGCGTCGAGCCTGTCCGTTTCCTTCGTGAGGTCCGCGTCGAGAACGGCGAGGAGCACAAGGTCGGCGAGGTCGTCACCGTCGCTGATTTCGCTGATGTCGAGAAGGTCGACGTCATCGGTACCTCCAAGGGTAAGGGCTTCCAGGGTCGCATCAAGCGCTGGGGTCAGCGCCGCGGTCCTATGACGCATGGTTCTCACTTCCAGCGTCACCCCGGTTCTATCGGTCAGTGCGCCTATCCTGCGCGCGTCCTCAAGGGCGTCAAGATGGCCGGTCACATGGGTAACGAGCGCGTTACCGTCAAGAACCTTTCCGTTGTCCGCATCGATGCCGAGCAGAACCTCATCTTGGTCAAGGGCGCTGTCCCGGGTGCCAAGAATGGTCTCGTCGCCATCCGTATGGCCTAAGGGCCCAGCCCATTTAGCCCAGCGTCATACCAAGGAGAACACTTAAATGGCAAAGTTTGAAGTAAAGAACAGCGAGGGCAAGAAGGTCGCCGAGGCCGAGCTCGCCGCTGAGGTGTACGGCATCGAGCCGAACATCCACGTTATGCACCACATCGTCAAGTGCCAGATGGCCTCTTGGCGTCAGGGCACCCAGTCCGCTAAGGGCCGCTCTGAGGTTTCCGGTGGCGGCAAGAAGCCTTGGCGTCAGAAGGGCACCGGCCGTGCCCGCCAGGGTTCCATCCGTGCTGCCCAGTGGCGTCACGGTGGCGTTGTCTTCGCCCCCAAGCCCCGTTCTTACGCTAAGCGTATGAACAACAAGGAGGTCAAGCTGGCTATGCGCTCCGCGCTGTCCGCCAAGCTGGCCGATGGCGAGCTCGTGCTCGTCGACGACTACGGCTTCGAGAAGCCTTCCACCAAGGCTGCCGTCGCCATGCTCAAGGCTCTCGGCCTTGAGGGCAAGCGTCTGACCATCATCGTTCGCGATGAGGACGTCAACGCCTACCTGTCGTTCCGCAACATTCCCAAGACGTTCATCATCACTGCCGACGAGGCCAACACCTACGATCTCGTCAACAACAACGCTGTGCTGATGCCCGCCGACATCGCCGCTCACTTCGGGGAGGTGCTTGCATAAATGACCGCCCACGAGATCATCATCCGTCCGATCGTGTCCGAGCGTTCCTTCTCCGGCATGGAGCTGAACAAGTACACGTTCGAGGTCGCCAAGGATGCTAACAAGTATCAGATCAAGGACGCTGTCGAGGAGATCTTCGGCGTCAAGGTCGTTCGCGTGAACACCCTGACGGTCAAGCCCAAGACCAAGCGCGTGCGCTATGTCGCCGGCAAGACCCGTTCTTGGAAGAAGGCCATCGTCACGCTGGCCGAGGGCGACACCATCGAGGTCTTTGGCAACCAGGCCTAAGACTCGCTGCTGTTGAGTGAGCTCATGCCTCCCAAATAGGGGAGGCGAGAGCTCAAGGTTTTGGGCGTATAAAATGGACACGCCCGGAACCGTGTATACGTCCGGTGTCATCGCACCCGAGGCAGAACCTCGAATCCCTGTCTGCGATGGCTAACGGATTCCTATTGAAAGGGATTGTAATGGCTGTAAAGCACCTTAAGCCGACCTCCGCTGGTAGGCGTTGGCAGACGATCTCCGATTTCTCCGAGATCACCTGCACCAAGCCCGAGAAGTCTCTTCTCGAGCCCCTGCCCAAGAAGGCCGGTCGTAACAACAACGGCCGTATCACCACCCGCCACCAGGGCGGCGGCGTGAAGCGTCGTTACCGCGTGATCGACTTCAAGCGCAACAAGGACGGCGTGCCCGCCAAGGTTGCCACGATCGAGTACGATCCGAACCGTTCCGCTCGCATCGCTCTGCTGCACTACGCTGACGGTGAGAAGCGCTACATCCTGGCCCCCAAGGGCCTCGAGGTCGGTCAGACCATCATGTCCGGTTCTGACGCCGACATCAAGCCGGGCAACGCTCTGCCCCTCGCCGACATTCCCGTCGGTACGCTCATCCACGCCGTCGAGTTCCAGCCGGGCAAGGGCGCCGCTATCGCCCGTTCCGCCGGTAACTCCTGCCAGCTGATGGGTAAGGAGGGCAAGTACGCCATCGTCCGTATGCCTTCCTCCGAGATGCGCCGCATCCTCGTTACCTGCCGCGCCACCGTCGGTGAGGTCGGCAACGCCGATCACTCCAACATCGTCATCGGCAAGGCCGGCCGTAAGCGTCACATGAACGTGCGCCCGACCGTCCGCGGTACCGTCATGAACCCTGTCGACCACCCGCACGGCGGTGGCGAGGGCAAGAACCACACCTCTGGTCGTCCCTCTGTTACCCCCTGGGGTAAGCCGACGAAGGGCCTTCGTACGCGCAAGAAGAAGAAGGTCTCGAACCAGCACATCATTCGTCGCCGTAAGAAGTAATTTCGGATACCGAGTTTTAGGAGAAAGCACTTATGAGCAGAAGTCTCAAAAAGGGCCCGTTCGTGGAGACTCGCCTTCTCTCGCGTATCACCGCGATGAACGAGGCTGGCAAGAAGGACGTCGTGAAGACCTGGTCCCGCGCGTCCACCATCTTCCCCGAGATGGTTGGTCACACCATCGCCGTCCACGACGGCCGCAAGCATGTGCCCGTGTATGTTACCGAGTCCATGGTTGGTCACAAGCTCGGCGAGTTCGCGCCGACTCGTACGTTCCGTGGCCACAAGGCCAAATAGGGGGTTAACCGTAAATGGCAACTAAGTCTATTGAAACTGAGGCCACCGAGGTTCGCGCCGTCGCTAAGTACGTGCGTGTTTCCCCCAGCAAGGCCCGCCTGGTGGTCGATCTGATCCGCCGCAAGCCTGTCGCTCAGGCCTTCGACATCCTCCACTTCTGCGACCGCGCCGTCGCCGTGGATGTCGAGAAGGTTCTCCGTTCCGCCGTTGCGAACGCCGAGAACAACAACGGTCTGCGTGCCGACAACCTGGTTGTCGCCGCTGCCTATGTTGACGAGGGTCCGACGCTTAAGCGCATCCGTCCCCGCGCCAAGGGTTCCGCTTCTCGCATTCTGAAGCGTACTTCCCACATCACCGTCGTCGTTGCTCCTCGAAAGGAGGCGTAAAGCTGTATGGGTCAGAAAGTCTACCCCACCGGCTTCCGTCTTGGCATCACCGAGAACTGGCGCTCCCGCTGGTTCGCAGAGAAGGATTACGCTAAGACCCTCGGTAACGATCTCGAGATCCGCAAGTACCTCGAGAAGCGTCTTTCCCGCGCAGCTGTCTCCCGCGTCGAGATCGAGCGCGCTGGCGACAAGGTGAAGGTCATCATCCTCACCGCTCGCCCCGGCGTTGTCATCGGTAAGAAGGGTGCCGAGATCGATACCCTCCGCACCGAGCTCGAGAAGGTCGCTGGCGTCTCCAAGGGCCAGCTCTCCGTCGACGTTGTCGAGATCAAGCGCCCCGAGCTCGACGCCAACCTCGTTGCTCAGTCTATCGCCGAGCAGCTCGAGGGCCGCGTTGCCTTCCGTCGCGCTATGCGCAAGGCTGTCCAGTCCGCCCGCAAGGCCGGCGCTAAGGGCATCCGTATCCAGTGCTCCGGTCGTCTCGGCGGTGCCGAGATGGGCCGTCGTGAGTGGTACCGTGAGGGTCGCGTACCTCTGCACACCCTCCGTGCCAAGATTGACTACGGCACGGCTGTCGCCAGCACCACCATGGGCGCTTGCGGCGTGAAGGTCTGGATCTACCTGGGCGAGAAGCTCCCGGGCCAGCCTGTTCCCAACCCTGCACTCGAGGGCTCTTCCCGTCCTCGTCGTCGTAACTCCGAGAGGAGGGGTCAGTAGTGCTTGCCCCTAAGCGTATTCTTCACCGCAAGGTGCAGCGTGGCTCCATGAAGGGCCAGGCCAAGGGTAATACCGAGCTGCATTTCGGCGAGTTTGGTATCCAGGCTCTCGAGGCCCATTGGATCACCAACCGTCAGATCGAGGCCGCTCGTATTGCCATGACCCGCTACATGAAGCGTGGCGGTCGTGTCTACATCACGATCTTCCCCGATAAGCCCATCACCAAGAAGCCTGCCGAGACTCGCATGGGTTCTGGTAAGGGTAACCCCGAGGAGTGGGTGGCCGTCGTCAAGCCCGGCCGCATCATGTTCGAGGTCAAGGGCGTGCCCGAGGAGGTCGCTCGCGAGGCTCTGCGTCTTGCACAGCACAAGCTTCCCATCAAGACCAAGATTGTTGCTGCTAAGAACGCTGAGCAGCGCATCGAGAAGGAGATGGCTGAGGAGGCCGCTCTCGAGGCCAAGTGGGCTGCTGAGGACGCCGCCGCCGCCAAGGAGGAGAACTAATGAAGCCCGCAGAGATTCGTGAGCTCTCGGACGCTCAGCTCGTTGAGAAGCTGAAGGAAATGCGCGCCGAGCTCTTTAACCTTCGTTTCCAGATGGCCACCAGCCAGCTGGACAACACCGCTCGCGTCAACACCGTGAAGAAGGACATCGCTCGCGTCCTCACGGAGCAGCGCGCCCGCGAGATCGCAGCGGAGAAGTCCGCTGTCGCCGAGTAGGACCTAAGGAGAGAACATGACTGATTCGCGTAACTCGCGTAAGGTCCGTACGGGTGTCGTTACCTCCGTCTCCGGTGCCAAGACCATTGTTGTCACCATCACCGAGCGCAAGCGTCACCCCAAGTACGGCAAGATGATGACCAGCTCCAAGAAGCTGCACGCTCACGACGAGGAGTGCACGGCTGGCGTGGGCGATACCGTCCGCGTTATGGAGACCCGTCCTATGTCCAAGATGAAGCGTTGGCGCCTCATCGAGGTCGTCGAGCGCGCTAAATAAGCAGTCGCTCTTACGACTTGTACGTTTCCGAAGATGTGCGTATGCCTGGTTTGCATACCACAGGCCGCCTAAAGGCTGCGCACCTCTCTTCGGTTCTTAGTTCGGAGGAACATCTACCATGATTCAGATGCAAACCATGCTGAACGTCGCCGACAACTCCGGCGCTCGCAAGATTCGCTGCATCAAGGTGCTTGGCGGTTCCAAGCGTCGTTATGCAGGCATCGGCGATGTGTTCATCGGTGCTGTCCAGGAGGCTACCCCTGGCGCCAACGTCAAGAAGAAGGACGTTGTCCGTTGCGTCGTCGTTCGCACCGTTAAGGAGATCCGCCGCAAGGATGGCTCCTACATTCGCTTTGATGAGAACGCCTGCGTTGTCATCAACAACGATGGTTCGCCCGTCGGCACCCGTATCTTCGGGCCTGTCGCTCGCGAGCTTCGTGACAAGAAGTACATGAAGATCGTCTCGCTCGCTCCCGAGACCCTGTAGTTAGGGGAGATATATGTATATCAAGAAGGGCGATAAGGTCCAGGTTCTCTCTGGTAAGGATCGCGGCAAGCAGGGCGTTATCCTGCGTGCTCTCCCCGCCGAGAACAAGGTCGTTGTCGAGGGCGTTTCGGTCGTCAAGAAGGCCGTCAAGCCCAACGCTGCCAACCAGCAGGGCGGCATCGTTTCGCAGGAGGCTCCCATCGACGCCTCCAACGTCAATCTCGTTTGCCCCGAGTGCGGTAAGGTTACCCGCGTCGGTCACGAGAAGGACGGCAAGAACAAGCTGCGCGTCTGCAAGAAGTGCGGCCACAAGTTCTAAGCTGCCCGCAACATCAAGTTGCTAGCAAAGGCCCGGATGCCCCACGGCACCCGGGCCTTTTTCTATCCCTACTCATTGGGGACAGACTTAAATGAGTGGCCGTTGAAATGCCGGCACCTGGGGGCGTTCATTTTCTGTCGGCAGCTGGGGACGACCATTCATTGGGGACAGACTTAAATGACCAGTCGTTGGGGGGACAGTCTCTATGTGCCGGCAGTTTGGGACGATCCTTTGATGTCTGATGCCCCCAGAGGGGTGAAGTAATACAGCTGGCTCTGTCTTTAGGGCTTTGGTGCTCCGCCCCTATATGTTTCACAAGGATTGTCGCATGCGCATTTACGCGCAGAGTCTTGCGCGATGATTCGCATGGCCGC
Source organism: uncultured Collinsella sp. (assembly GCA_958421035.1). GTDB lineage: Bacteria > Actinomycetota > Coriobacteriia > Coriobacteriales > Coriobacteriaceae > Collinsella. The sequence continues at coordinate 6,464 of CATZKS010000057.1, forward strand.
GCAAATATCTGCTAACTATGGCTAAATAATGACCGACAAGCAAATAAACACGCAAATACGAGCAAATGCGCGCGCATTTGTGCGAATATAGGGCTGTTGGAAATGAAGAACTTCCGATGATTCAGGAGGCACATATGGCAGATTCCAAACAGGCTCCGCTCGACGCCGAGGCAGCCGCAAAGGCGGCGTTTGCCTCGGTCCAGGATCAGCCGTTCCCCGATGATATCTTTACGGCCCCCGAGCTTCGTTGGGCTGTAATTGGGTGTGGCGTTATCGCCAACCAGATGGCTCAGTCTCTCGCCCTTGCCGGCCGAAAGCTCGCGGGTGTCGCCAACCGTACGCTGTCCAAGGCCCAGGCTTTTGCCGAGCAGTATGGCGTCGAGAAGGTGTACGAGACGATTGAGGACCTCTACGCCGATCCAGACATCGATGCCGTCTATATCACCACGCCGCACAACACGCATATCACCTATCTGCGTGCCGCGCTGGCCGCCGGCAAGCACGTGCTCTGCGAAAAGGCCATTACCCTCAACTCCGCCGAGCTCGACGAGGCCCGTGCCATCGCCGACGAGCATAACGTGGTCCTTATGGACGCCACCACGGTGCTTCACATGCCGCTGTATCAGGAGCTGCGCCGTCGCATGGATGCTGGCGAGTTCGGCCGCATGAATCTCGCTCAGCTCAACTTTGGCAGCTATAAGGAGTACGGCGACCTGACCAACCGCTTCTACAACCGTAGCCTTGCCGGCGGCGCCATGCTCGACATTGGCGTGTATGCCCTGTCCGTCATGCGCCTGTTTATGGCCAGCCAGCCAGCCGAGGTCGTGTCTCTGGGCAATACCTGCGAGACTGGCGTTGACGTCGCGGGTGGCATTGTCTGCCGTAATGCTGAGCAGCAGCTGGGCGTCGTGAGCCTTACGCTCCACTCCAAACAGCCCAAGCGCTCGGTCATCAGTTTCGATAAGTGCTATATCGAGGTCAACGATTATCCGCGCGCCGACCATGCAACCATCGTGTGGACTGCAGACGGTCACCGTGAGGAGGTCCACGCTGGCACCGAGGCATACGCTCTGTGCTACGAGATGGCCGACCTGGAGAAGGCCGTTGCCGGCGATGATTCGAAGCGCGAGCTTCTGGGCTATGCTTCCGATGTTATGGAGCTTATGACCAAGCTCCGCGCCGATTGGGGAGTCGTGTACCCCGAGGAGGAGTAAGCGATGCTTGCGGAAGATAGGCTCAACGCGATTGTGTCGATGGTACAGCAGACCGGCTCGGTCACCGTACCGGAACTTGCCGAAGCCCTGGGCGTGACACCGTCCACCATTCGCCGTGACTTGCAAACGCTCGACCGCGCGCACCGTATCGCCAAGGTGCACGGAGGCGCGACAAGTCTGGAGCGCGCGCACGTGACGCGCGACCTAACGCTCAATGAGCGCAGCGATCTCCATAATGATGACAAGGAGCGCATCTGCGCCCGTGCGGCGGCGCTTGTGGAGCCCGAGAGCTTTGTGTACATCGATTCAGGTTCGACGACGCTTAGGCTCATCGAGCATCTTCCGCGCCTTGAGGGCGTCACCTATGTGACCGATTCCGTGCTCCATGCTCAGCACCTCGCTCTGCGCGGCATGCGCACCGTGGTGCTGGGCGGCGAGCTCAAGCCCGAGACCGAAGCACTCGTTGGCCCCGATGCCTTGGCAACCCTGGACCGCTATAACTTCAACTGCGGTTTTTGGGGTTCCAATGGCATCGCCGCCGAGCAAGGTCTCACCACACCGGATATCGAGGAAGCGCAGGTCAAGCGTATCTCGATGCGCCATACCGCCAAACGCTTCGTAATCTCGGACGCCAGCAAATTTGGCATGGTGGCGCCCGTCAAGTTTGCGGACTTCCGCGACGCAACGATCATTACCGCAGGTGAGGTCCCCGCCAAGTATCGGGCGATGGATAACGTCATCACGGTCTAGCGACAGGGCAAGGTCAAAACCATTTAGGTTCCTCAATAGAAAAGCGGCAACACCCTCGATGGGCGATGCCGCTTTTGTTGTCTGCCGTTTTGTCTAAATCTGTAACAACTAGACCGTTAAAAGTGGGCTAGGTGTTACAGATTGAGATGCTTCCGAACCTTGCCGTCCCTTTGTCTCGATCTGTAACATCTGGGACCGATTTTGACGAGTTATTGTTACAGATTGAGATTTTCCCTTGAGGGGGATTCGAATGTCTCGATCTGTAACAGATAGACCGGAAAATGGGTTCTAACTGTTACAGATCGAGACGTTTTGGGACCGCGGCTGAGCCATTGGGGCAAAACCACCACGAAGGTGCCTGTCCCCATTGTGGTGGTTTAGGGCTCCCAGGGGCAGGGGGCTTCGATGTGGATGTGCTCGCCGGTTACGGGATGCGTAAAGGACACGCTGTGGGCGTGGAGCATCAGGCCACAGGGGCGCGGCGTTCCGTACAGGTCGTCGCCAACCAGGGGATGACGCTCGCTCGCCAGATGCACGCGGATTTGGTGCTTGCGGCCGGTGAGCAACTCGACATCGATATACGAGCGCGTGGGCAGGCCACGGCGACTCTTAAGACGCTTGAGCACCTTGACGCGCGTCTGAGACGGCTTGCCGCTGGCGCCGACGCGCATCTTGCGGCTGTCGTGACGGTCGCGGGCGATGGGCTTGTCGATGAGCTTTTCGTTCCAGTCGATTTTGCCCTCGGCGAGCGCCAGATAGTGCTTTTCGAAAGCGTGGTCGATCACCATCTGGTCAAAGGCGGGCTGCGTCTGCTTGTCGAGCGAGAACAACACCACGCCGGTGGTGTCGCGGTCCAGGCGGTTGAGCGGCTGCATGTCGGTCGCGGCAAAGCCGTCGCCCATCGCCAGCAGCAGGTCGCTGGCGTAGTCGGTGAGCGTGCGCTCGCCGGTGCCGTCGCCGTGGACGATCATGCCGGCGGGCTTGTCGATGGCCATGAGCCAGGCGTCGCAGTAGAGGACTTGAGGTTCTTCGTTCACGTGTAAGCCTTTCGGTTAGCTGATTCCCGCAAACATGCAGCCCGAGGTCGCCCCGCGCAGACGGGCGGCGGGCTTGCGGCCGGCCTGCGCGGCCTCGACGGCACGACGGACGCGGGCGACGGCACGGCCCACCTCATCCGTCTCGAGCAGCGTTCCGTCCACCATGAGACGACGCACGCCGGCATCGAGCAGCTGAGGAACCTGCGGCGTGAGGTCGATGGGATAAGCATCGTACAGGCGAGAGCGGCCGTGGATGTCGGTGCGGACGGGCATGACCTTTCCGTCGATATTCTTGAGCGAGAGCTTGCGGGCACGCAGGCGGCAGTTGGCGCAATCGTGGATGCAGCCGTTGGCGACCTGCAGAATGCAATGCTCGCTTGTCATGACGCGCGGGCGGCCAAAGACGGTGATGCCCAGAGCCGCGGGCGCGGCGGCGCCGAGCGAGACAATCTCTTCGAGCGTGATCTCGGGCGAGAGCCAAAACGCACCGGCTCCGCGCTCGGCAAGCGCCTCCATGCAGGCCGTGTTGTGCACGGGCAGACAAGAGCGGACTTCTGCCGTGGCGCCAACCTGGGCGGCCAGGGCAAGCTCGGAGATGTTGCCAATAGCCACCGTGGCACCGGCAACAACCCACGGGTCGACGCGCTCGTGGTCAACAGCGCGGCAGACCTCGTCGAGTACGGGCACGATACCCTGCTCAAATGCATCGGCAGGGGAGAGTCCGACAGCATCGAGCGCATCGGTGGTCATGTAGATGCGCGTGGCGCCCTCGGCACGAGCCGCCTCGGCGGCTTCGAGTGTGGTGACGGCGGCGCAGATCTGCGGCTCATCGCGGTAGTGCTCGGGCGCGGGGCGGGAATCACTGGTTACAATCGCCGGCAGCTCGAGCGTTTTCGCGCGCTCCTCGTACGGTGCCAGAATGGCCTCTTCCAGCGCCTTACAAGCGGCGGCGCGCACCTTGTGCACGGCGGAAAAGCCCATACCGCAGCCGGCGTCGAGCGAAACGTCAAAGCTTGCGGCCTCAAAGGGAGAGGAGCCCATGCGCCCGACGTGCTCAACCAGATCGGCCGCCTCGACGGCGCGAGTCTTGGCGGCCTCGACGGTAAAGCCGGTGGCGGTGGCGGTGAGCGCGGGGTCGTCGCAGCAGGTGAGCGTAACGGCAAACGGCTCGCCCAGACGCGCCACAACGGACACGTCTACGGCGCGGCGGCGCAGCACATCGCGCTTGAGCGCGGCGCCGGCGGCGTCAATGGCGCGCTGGCTTCGAATCACGCGCACGCGGCAGCCCTCGGGCATGCTACGGGGCACGCGACACTCGATAACATCGCCGGCAGCGGCATCATCGGCGGCAATGGTGGTCAGGAACTGGTCAAACTCGTTATCGTGGCGGAGCTCCAGCAGGTCGCCCTTGCCCACGGGCTCAAACAGCTCAATGCGGGCGATGGCGGCGCGGCGACGGCGATCGTCGGGCTTGAGTCCGCGTACATCGCGGTTGGCCAGGCGGCTGCCCAGCACCGTGCCCACAATCTGGCCGCGGTTGTTGGAGCGCTCGTAGCTCATCATCTCGTCGCCCGAGGTACCGTCTTGGTAGGCGTGCGTAAAGTCGCGGTTAAAGCAGCGCTTGAGCTGTCGCTGGCGGGCGGCATCCTCATCCTTAGAGGTCGAAACATCGGCAAGCATGTCATCAATCTGATGACGGTACACGTCGACGATGGAATACACGTAATCGGGGGCCTTCATGCGGCCCTCGAGCTTGAGTGATGCGGCGCCGGCGTCATACAGACGGCGAACAAGCTGCGATGTGTTGGTGTCGCGCGGGCACAGCGCGCGCTCGCGACCGGCAGGGGAGAGCGAGCGGCCGTTCTCGTCAATTAGCTCGTAGGGTAGGCGGCAGGGCTGGGCGCACATGCCGCGGTTGGCCGAGCGACCAGCCATGGCAAAGCTCGATAGCAGGCACAGACCCGAGTAGCAAAAGCAGATGGCACCGTGGCTAAAGACCTCGAGGTCCACATCGGGTGCGGCGTCGTGGATAGCGGCGATCTCGTCGATGGAGAGCTCGCGCGAGAGGGTCACGCGGTCGGCGCCCTGCTCGCGGCACCAAAGCGTTCCGCGATCGTCATGGATGTTCGCCTGGGTCGAGATGTGCGTCTCGATGCCGGGCATGGCGCGCTTGACCTCAAAGAACAGACCCCAGTCCTGGATAATGAAGGCATCGGCGCCCAGCGTGGAGCAGCGATGGATGAGTTGCAGCGCATCGCTCATCTCGGACTGCTTGATGACGATGTTTACCGTGACGTAGACGCGCGACCCGGCTAGATGCGCGGCGCGGCAGGCTTGCTCAAAGGCCTCGTCGGTAAAGTTGGTTGCCTTGCGGCGGGCGTTGAAGCTGCCCATGCCGCAGTAGATGGCGTCTGCCCCGGCAGCGAGCGCGGCGGCAAAGGGCTCCGGGCCTCCGGCGGGGGCCAAGAGCTCGGGTCTGCGGTTGGTGGTTCGACTGGCGGTTGCGGTCATATCCTGCCTTTCAAAATGCTCAGATAATCAAAAGTATAGTGGCGCCGTTGCGGCAGGCGATGCCCGTGCTCCAAGCGGGATAAAGTCTTCAGCAGCTTGGGCTGGCTGACCCCGTGGAGAACCGTTCAGCTGCCAACGGGCGCCGTTGGGCGATAAAATATTCTCGCAGCGTGATAATTATCTTGCATCGTGCGGAAACCTTGAGTACTATCCCAATCAAGCGCGGTGTTCAGACCGAACTGTGCCTCCCGGTGCGAACGCCGCGCTCATGCTCTCTATCTGATCGTAAGGAGAAAAACATGAGCAAGACCGTCGTGTCTTCCGATAACGCACCCGCAGCCATCGGCCCGTATTCCCCTGGTATCCAGACCGGCAACATGGTGTTTCTGTCCGGCCAGCTGGGCATCGATCCCGCGACCGGCAAGATGCCCGAGGGCGTCGAGGCCCAGGCCAAGCAGTCCCTCGCCAACGTCGAGGCCCTGCTGACCGCTGCCGGCGCCACCTTTGCCGATGTCGTCAAGACCACGGTCTACCTGGCCGACATTGCCGACTTCGCTGCCGTGAACGAGATCTACGCCTCCAAGTTCGAGGCCCCGTTCCCCGCGCGCAGCGCCTTCCAGGTTGCCGCCCTTCCGGCTGGCGGTCTGGTTGAGATCGAGGTCGTCGCCGCTCTCTAAGGCGTTGGCAACAACTAAACATGACATGCAAAAAGACCCTGCAGCGCGTGCGAGCTGCAGGGTCTTTTGTCAAGTGACGGGTCGCTTGTGGAGCCGCGCTCCATTTTGTTCGTTAGCCCTCCTTGCGAACTTTTTGCAGGTAGCGGTAGACGCTGGGCTCCGAGATGCCCAGCGCGGTGGCGGCGCAGGCCACGGCACCCTTGAGCATGAACACCCCGTTGCCGTTGAGGTGGCGAATGACGTCCACGCGGTCGCTCTGACCAAGTGACGCTACGTCCAGCCCGCGCGCGCTCAGCAACTCGGCAATGCTGCGGTCGATGAGCTCCTGTGTGGACTCCGAAAGGCTTTCGACCTCGATAGGGGCGGGCTCCGTGCGCGTCGGCGCTGCGTCGAAGCACGCCATGAGCTGCTGCGCCATGGCGTTGATGGAGCGCACGGTCGAGAGGTCGGTGTTGACGCAGAGCATACCGACGATCTCGTCATTCTCGCGGATAAAGTACGTCGCTGACTGCAACGTCTTGCCGCCGGCGCCGCGGCCCTCGTAGCCCGTAATAAACGGCAGGTCGCGATACTTGGCGTCGTGCATGATCTTGAGCGCCAGATCGGTGGCGGGGCCGCCGACCTTGCGGCCGCTCACGATGCCGTTGCGAATATCGACGATGGCGTGGTCGGGATCCGAGAAATCGTGCAGCACGATTTC
>CATZKS010000058.1 GCA_958421035.1 uncultured Collinsella sp.
CGAAGGGAGCCGCATATGCATGCAGCGGCAATTAACCTTCGGGGGGGGTATCTCCTAGAGGTACTCTTCTCCGAGGGCAAAGTGTCATCGAGTACGTCCTGATCATCGCGATCATCGGCCTGGTCATCGTGTTCGCGGGACCCGGCGTGGCGGGGGCCATCCGAAACCAGTTCAACGTGGTCGGCAATACGGTGAACAACGGGACGACCGGCGGCGTAGAGGGAGGCGCGTCCGGTGGAGGCTCCACAGGCGCCGATTCCGCGACCGTCCAGGCGGCCGTCGCCAAGGACGCGAAGGACTGGACGCTCGAGGAGCAGAAAGCGGTTGCCGAGGACATCGCCTCCAAGGGCGAGGCATCGCCGGCGTACGCCAAGGCAAAGGCCGCGATGGATGCGGGAACGAAGTTCTCGATGAAGCTGACGGACGGACAGACGCTCGAGTACCGTATCATCGGCATCAACCACGACGACTTGGCCGACGGCACCGGCAAGGCGGGACTGACGTTCCTCACCACCTCGACGGATATTTCGTCCCGCATGAACGCCATGAAAACCAGCGATGGCGGATGGGAGGCATCCGAACTCCGTGCGAAGATGAATTCGGGCGAGATCTGGAACCTGATGCCCGCCGATTTCCAATCCAAGGTTAAATCGGTTAGGAAGCTCACGAACAACGTCGGCGGCGGTAACGCGAACAAGAATGCCGCCGTGACGGCTACCTCCGACAAGCTGTTTCTGCTCAGCTACTCCGAGATCGTCCCCACCTCCTATTGGGTTTCCGACTACCCCTGGAGCTCCTCCGAGGGAACCCAGTACGAGGCCTTCAAGGGCAAGGTGATGAATAGCTATTCGGACAACCCTGCCATTGCCAGTGGCAGCTATTGGTGGGAACGTTCGGTGCGTCCGGACCACTCTACGTTCTTCCTCCGTGTCCACGCCGGCGGCGATCCGGCGATCAGTGACAATGCGACGGTCTCGAATTGCGTCCGCCCCGCCTGGTGCTTCTAGCCTCAGCTGTTAAGCCCGCACGGGCTGTGCGGGCTTTTCTTTTGGCAACCAAACGAACGATTCTCGTCTTGAAGCATAGTTGTCGGGTTGAGGTGAAATGGGGTCATACAGCGGCTCTCAGAGCGCCCGCCGCACTCCCCCGCCATTACCCCTGCGGCGTCCTCGTATAGAGCCCATCCCGCTTGGCGTTTCGTTGCAGCAGCCCACTTGTCCACCGATCAAGTGAACTACTGGAATAAATACAGCGACACGCTTGTTCACTATAGTCGCTATATCTGTGTAAATCGCCGCGATAAATACAGCCCGTACTCGGCTGTATACCAGCTACGCGTATGTAGATTCACATCGCGTTAATAAATCGGCTCAAGCGCGTGCAAAACGCGCAAGTAGCCGCAAAAGGCGATTATCGCGTAGGTAGATTTTTGGCACCCTGTTGATTAATCAAAATTAAGCAATTGCTTAAAACAAAAAAGGTCAGGCACTAGGTGCCTGACCTGCAAACTTCTGGTCGGGACGACTGGATTCGAACCAGCGACCCCTTGACCCCCAGTCAAGTGCGCTACCAAGCTGCGCCACGTCCCGAAGCTTTTGTTTGTTGCTCTGCTCTCGCTCGCAACAGGGAGTATATTAACCCGAAACTTTAGACTTGTGCAAGAACTTTTTTACAATTTTTGAAGCAAGTCCAAAATTGTATCTGCGAGCTGGGGTTTTGTTAGTACGGGAAGTTCTTGCGTACCCGTTGTGCTCACAATCCAGGCCTTGTTGGTGTCGGTCCCAAAGCCCGAATCGGTGCGTGAGACATCGTTGGCGATTATTACATCGCACCCCTTGCGGGCCAATTTGCGCTCTGCGTACTCGACAACGTTATCGGTCTCGGCCGCAAATCCGATCACGCATCGCTCGCCCTTCTGGCGCGAGAGCTCGGCCAAAATATCGACCGTCTCGACCAGTTCGATGCGATCCAGGCGCTCGTTGGCCTTTTTGAGCTTATGGTCCGCAGGGGCCGCGGGGGTGTAGTCGGCGACGGCGGCCGCACAAATTGCCGCATCGGCCGTCTGGAAGGCGCTCAGGGCCGCCTGGAGCATCTCTGCGGCGGTCTGCACGCGCACGCACTCCACGCCGCAGGGCACATCGAGTGATGTCGGTCCCAACACGAGCGTGACCGCAGCGCCGCGGCGTGCGGCCTCCCCCGCCAGGGCGATGCCCATCTTGCCCGAAGAGCGGTTGCCAATGAATCGCACGGGGTCGATCGGCTCGTGCGTGGGACCGGCGGTAATTACGATGCGCTTACCCGCCAGGTCCTGTGGCGCGGGGTTGAGCACCTCACAGACAGCCTCTACGATGTCCTCGGGCTCGCTCATGCGTCCCGTGTCCACGTCGCCGCAGGCAAGGTAGCCGCTGCCCGGACCCACCACATGGACACCGCGCTCGCGCAGCGTGGCCATGTTGGCCTGCGTCGCCGGCGCCTTCCACATGCCGTTGTTCATAGCGGGTGCGATCACGATGGGTCGCGGCGTCGCAAGCAGCGTGGTGGAGATGAGGTCATCGGCGACGCCGTTGGCCATCTTGGCGATGATATTGGCCGTCGCGGGCGCCACGACCACCAGATCGGGCTCCTGCGCCAGCGAAATGTGGTGGATGGGGTCGGAGGGATCGTCGAATAGGCCCACCGCGACCGGCTCATTGGTGAGTGCGCGGAAGGTAAGCGGCCCCACAAACTCGGTGGCATGCTCGCTCATAACGACCTTGACGCGCGCGCCGCGCTTTTGCAGCAGGCGCACGATATTGCACGACTTATAGGCGGCGATCCCGCCGGTAATGCCCAGCAGGATCGTATTTCCCTCAAGTTGTATTGAATTGTTGGGTGCCGCCATCGTTTAAGCTTCCTTGCTCGGGAGCACCAGGAGGCGGTGGCAGTACGGGCAGTGCGTAATCTCGCTACCGTCGTGGTTCAGGTCGCTCATGGACGATGCCTGCAGCGCGGTGTGACAGACCGTGGGGATGTTGCCCTGGATGGTCTCGACGGCCAGGCCGCGGAACTGCTTGAGCAGACGCTCGTAGTCGGTGAGCACGTCGGCCGGCAGCGTGGCAGCAAGCGCGGTGCGCTCTTTAGTGGCGGCGTCAATCTGAGCCTGAAGGTCGGCAGCCTTGGCGCGGGCGGCCTTGGTATCGGCCTTCACGCCCTCCTCGAACTTGGCGATGATTGCCTGCGCGCGGGCCTCGCGCTCGAGCGCCTCCTTATGGGCGACAACGACGTCCTTGCGGGTGTGCTCAATCTTGTCCAGACGCTTGGCCAGGGTGGCGAGTTCATTCTCCAGGTCCTGAACCTCGCGGTAGTCGGAGCCGTCGACATGGCGCTTCTTGGCAGCCTCGATGGCGTTGTTGGTCTGAATCTCGGTGGTGTTGAGATCGTCGAGCTCAATGTCCAGATCCTTGCGCTGGGCGTAGAGCTTGGTCATCTCGGACTTGAGCTTCACATAGGTCTTGCGCTTGGAAGCGAGCTCCTTGAGCTCCGGCATATTGGCAAGTTCGCTCTTGTTGCGGGCGAGCTCCAAATCGATCTGTTGCAGCTTGAGTAGCGTAGCGCCGGCGCTCATAAGTTCTCTCCTTTTGTCACAGTCCACCATTGGCAAGGGTTCAGTATTTTAATCGCATGACGGGGGTCGACCCCGGCGTCAACTGCAGAGTTCATCAATATATCAACGAACGGCTCCTCAGAGCGGTCGTGGCCGAGCAAGATCACCGACAGCCCGCGCAAGGCAAGGTCTTGCGCCACGTGGTAGCCCGCCTCGCCCGTCACGACAACATCTGCGCCTGCGGCGATGGCGAGCTCTCCAAAGTCGCCCAGGGAGCCGCCCAAAATAGCGACGGTTCGGCACGCGTGCTCGGCTTCGCCCCACACACGCGGGTCGCTGCCAAATGCCGTGGCGGCACGGGCGGCGAGATCGCGCAGGCTACAGGGGTTGTTGAGGGTCGCGAGTGCACCCAGGCCGGTGGACTCGGGGTCGTCCACGTGCTCCAGTGAGCTCACGGGTGCGGCACCCAGCAGCTCGCTCAGGCAGACGCGGGCTTCGTGCGAACGGTCCAGGTTGGTGTGGAGCGAAATGATGCTCACGCCGCAACGCGCTGCCTCGTAGAGTGCCGCGCTGCACTGGGGGCGTGCGGCATCAGCTGGGCAAAACGCCTCGGGCGCCTTGATGTATATGGGATGATGCGTCAGCAGAACGTTGGCACCGGCTTCTTGTGCACGGCGAACATTTGCCTCGGTGGCATCGAGCGCGCAGGCAACGCCGGTAATCTCGGCAGCGGGATCGCCAACGGAGAGACCTACGTGATCCCAGCCCTCGGCGTCCGCCTTGGGGTAGCGCGCCAGCAGCGCACGTTCAAACTCGGCGACGATCATGCGGCACCCACGATCGAGAGCAGCGTCTGGGCAAAGTCGTCCAGGTCGGCAGGGTTCACACGGTCATCAAACGAGATACGCAGAGCGCCCAATGCCTGCTCGCGACCAATGCCCATGGCGCTGAGAACATGGCTCGGGTCCATGCTGCCGCTCGAGCAGGCAGAACCGGCCGATACCTCAAAGCCGGCGGCGTCGAGCTTGATGATGAGCTCCTCGGAGTCCATGCCGTCAATGTAGATCGATACCATGCCGGGCAGACGGTCGGCATGCGCATAGTCGCCCATGGTGGCGTGAATGCGCGGATGGGCCGTAAGCTTGGCGTAGAGCTTGTCGGAAAGGGCTTGCAGCTTCTCGCGCTCCTCGGCCACATGGAGCGTCAGCGTGCGGGCGGCAGCGGCAAAGGCGAGCTGCGTGCGCAGATCCTGCGTGCCGGCGCGACGTCCGGCTTCCTGTCCGCCGCCAAAGATGCGCGGGCGCAGCGGCGTGCGGTTCTTAAGGTAGAGCGCGCCGGATGCCACGGGGCCACCGATCTTGTGCGCAGCAACGGTCATGGCGTCAACTCCCAGCTCGGTAACATCGAGCGGAATATGCAGATACCCCTGGATGGCATCGGTGTGGAACAGGGCGCCCACGGTATGCGCGGCCGCGGCAAGCTCGCGGATGGGCTGCACCACGCCGGTCTCGTTGTTGGCAACCATGATGCTCACGAGCGCCACGTCGTCGCCTAGTAGCTCGACAAGCGTGGCAGGCTCAATGTAGCCCATGCGGCAGGGCTGCACCAGGTCGACTCTAAAGCCTGCGGCACGCAGCAGCGGCAGGTTGTCCAGAATCGAATCGTGCTCGATGGCAGATACGATCACGCGGTTACGCTTACGGTCGCGCTGACGTGCACCCTCGGCAAGACCGAGTAGCGCCAGCTGGTTGGCTTCGGTGCCGCCGTTGGTCAGAACAATCTCAGACGGGCGAACGCGCGCGCCAAAGCTGCGGGCGATCTCGCGACGTGCAACCTCCAGACGCGCGGCAGCCTTGCGGCCGAGCGAGTGCAGCGAGTTGGGGTTGACGCCGGCAAGCTCGCTGTCGTCGTACTCGCGCTGCGCAAGGAGCGCCTCGGCGCGCATGGGCGTCGAGGCGGCATAGTCAAGATTCACGGGTATGCGGTTTTGACCTGCGGTCATAAGGGTTTATGCCTCCTGTGCAGCCTCGTTGCCCAGCTTCTGCAGCAGCGCAACCTCGGCGGCGGGATCTTCGGACTTAAATACGGCGGAACCGGCCACCAGGACATTTGCGCCGGCCTTGACGACCTCGGCGATGTTTTTGGAAGAGATGCCGCCGTCGACCTCGATCATGGGCGACACGCCATGTCGCTCGCACATGGCCGTAAGCTCGTGCAGTTTGGCGATTGTACCAGGGATAAAGCTCTGGCCGCCAAAGCCAGGGTTCACGCTCATCAGCAGCACCATGTCGACAACGTCGATGATGCTCTCGAGCACGCACACGGGGGTGGCGGGGTTGAGCACCACGCCGGCCTTGACGCCGCGCTGCTGCAGATGCGTGAGCGTGCGGTGCAGGTGCGTGGAAGCCTCGTAGTGCACGGTGATCATGTCGGCACCGGCGTCGGCATACCAATCGACCGTCTCGTCGGGGTTCGACACCATGAGGTGCGCGTCGACCGGTACATCGGTGGAGCGCTTGACGGCCTTAAGGATGTCAACGCCAAAGGTGAGGTTGCCGGTAAAGTGACCGTCCATAACGTCAAAGTGTACGTAGTCGGCACCGGCGATCTTGTCGAGCTCGCCCTTGAGGTTGGCCATGTCGGCCGAAAGGACGGACGGAGCGATTTTGATGGAACCCATGGTAGTAGCCTTTCTGCGCTAGTCGGTGAGTCCGTAGAACTCTTGAGAAGGGACGCGATCGGTAAGAATCTCGAGCGCCCTATCCAAAGTAACACCGTTGTAGAGCGTTTGCTCCACGGCAAAGGTGAGCGGAATGTCTACGCCCAGCGAACGGGCAAGCTCGCTGACGCTGCGGGCCGCGACGGCGCCCTCGACCACCATATGCGTGCGCGTCTGATACTCGTCGAGCGACACGCCGTGGGCAAACTCGTAGCCAAAGGTGCGGTTGCGCGAGTGCTCCGAGGTGCAGGTGGCAATGAGGTCGCCCATGCCGGCAAGTCCCATGCAGGTCATAGCTTGACCGCCGCGGGCGTGCACCAGACGGCTGATCTCTGCCAGGCCGCGCGTCATGATGAGGGCAAGCGTGTTGTCGCCCGCACCGGTACCGGCGGAGATGCCGCATACGATGGCGATGACATTTTTCATGGCGCCGCAGACCTCGACACCGGTCATGTCTTGCGACAGATAAATACGGAAGGCCGTGGATAGGAGCAGGTCCTTAAAGGTCTCCCCTATCTGCGGATCTTTGCTGGCGATGACGGCGGCAGAAAGACCGCCGCGGCAGATCTCCTCGGCATGGTTGGGACCCGAGAGCGCCGCCACGCGCGCCTCGTTGCCGATCTCGCTGGCGATGACCTCGCTCATGAGCAGGCCGGACTCGGGCTCAATGCCCTTGGTGAGGCAGAGCACCGGGGTATCGGCGGCGATAAAGGGCGCTGCCCGATGGCACACGTCGCGCAAGTGCGTGGAGGGCACGGCAAAGATGATCGCATCGGCACCGTCGAGCGCCTGGGCGAGCTCGGTCGTTGCTACCACGTTGTCCGGCAGCTCGTAGCCCACAAGGTAGCGGGGGTTGCGGTGCTCACCGTTAATGCCGGCGGCCGTCTGCTCGCTATGGGCCCACATGGTTACGCGCACGGCTCGCGCGGCGGCAAGGCCGGCGACGGCGGTTCCCCACGAGCCAGAGCCAATCAGCGCAACATTCATGACTCTCTCCTACTTATCGTCGGGCTCGGTGACGCGCTTGGTAAACGAGAGCTTGGACTCCTTACCGGTCATGAGCTTTTTGATGTTCGCGCGATGGGCCCACACCACGGTGATGCCGATTATCGCCATGCAGAACTTGAGGCCCAGGCTGCTGTACGGAAAGACCGCGCAAGCAGCGATGGGAAGACCGATGGCCGCGGCAAGCGAGCCCACCGACACAAACTTGGTGATGGCGACGGCCACGATAAACATGCCCAGCAGCGACAGGCCAATTGGCCAATACCAGGCGAGGATGACGCCCAGGCCAACTGCGATTCCCTTGCCGCCATGGAAATTGAGGTAGGGCGAGAAGATGTGGCCCCACACCGCTGCCAGGCAGATGACGCCGAGCATCCAGTCGCCGGGGGCTCCGGGCGCCATGATGTTCGGCGGAAATCCATAGCCCACGCTCGCGATGAGCGGACGGGCGATGACAACGCAGATGGCGCCCTTAAGGCAGTCGAGCAGCAGCGTGAGCGCGGCCACCTTGGGGCCGGCCACGCGCAGCGCGTTGGTGGTGCCGATGTTGCCGGAGCCCGCCTTGCGAATGTCCGTGTGGTTGAACACGCGGCCCAAGATCAGGCCAAACGGAATCGCTCCGATAAAGAACGAGACCACGGCGCAGATGGCGGTCAGCAGAATCGGATTATGCATCCTTTTGCTCCTTCTTCCTAAAGAAGAGTCGAATGGGCGTGCCGGCAAAGTCGAAGGTCGAGCGCATGCGGTTCTCCACATAGCGCTGGTAGGTGTCGTTGACCAAGTCGCTGTGGTTGACGAAGAACGTGAACGTCGGCGGGTTGACGCCCGTCTGGGTCACGTAGTGCATGCGCAGGCGGCGCTTGCCGTCCACCACGGTATGACCGAACTCGCGCAGATCGGTGAGGAACGTGTTGAGGCGCGAGGTGCTAATCTTCTGCGAGCGCGTCTTTTCGGCGGCGTCGACCATCGCCCAGATCTTCTCGACGCTGCGGCCGGTGAGGGCAGAGATGCGCAGGTACTGGGCCCAGGGAGCCATGACGCCCAGACGGCGGTCGATGGTCTCCATGCAGGCCTCGCGCTTGCGGTCATCGTCGAGCAGGTCCCACTTGTTGAGCAGCACAACGATGGCGCATCCGCGCTCGATGGCAAGACCCATGACCTTCTGGTCCTGTTCGGTAACGCCAACGGAGGCGTCGACGACGAGCAGCGCCACGTCGGCGCGGTCGATGGCGCGCAGGCCGCGAACCATGGAGTAGTACTCGATGTTCTCGTACACGGTGCTCTTCTTACGGATGCCCGCGGTGTCGACCATTCGGTAGTGCTTGCCGTTGCGCTCCACGACGGTGTCGATGGCGTCGCGCGTCGTGCCGGCAATGTTGGACACGATAGAGCGGTCGGCGCCCAGGATGCGGTTGAACAGCGAGGACTTACCGGCGTTGGGGCGGCCGATGATGGCCACGTTCAGCGCATCGGGGAACTCATCGGCGACCTCGTCCTCTTCCTCGGGAAGCAGGGCCACGATGTCGTCGAGCAGGTCGCCCGTGCCGTGGCCGTGCAGGGCCGAGAGCGGCGTGGGCTCGCCGATACCGAGCGAATAGAACTCCCAGATGCTGTCGTTCTCTCGATCGGGGTTGTCGAGCTTGTTCACCAGCAGAAAGACCGGCTTGTCGCAGCGCTTGAGCATGCGAGCGACCGACTCGTCCTCCTCGGTGACGCCGGTGCGGCCGTCGACCACAAACAGGATGACGGCGGCTTCCTCGGCGGCGGCGAGGGCCTGGTCGCGAATGGACGTGGCGAAGACGTCATCGCTCTTGAGCGGTTCGATGCCGCCCGTGTCGACGATGGTGAACTCGCGGCCGTTCCAATCGGCCGTGTGGTACGAGCGGTCGCGCGTGACGCCGCGGGACTCATGGACGATGGCGTCCGAGGTCTGGGCCAGGCGGTTAACGAGCGTGGACTTGCCCACGTTGGGGCGTCCGACGACGGCGACGATAGGTTTCATCTGCACTCCTTTAATGGGTAGGGTCAGTGGAAGTGTTAGAGTCGGCAGGCACAATGCCAAGGATGTGCTCCAGGGTATCGAGCAGCTCATGCGGCATGGTCGACACCACATGAACCTCGGCGCCGCGACTGGTAAGGCTTGCGAGTAAATCGTCACGATGATACTCGTCAAGTGTCATGCCGTCAGCGTTGAACATGAGCTTAGGCACAAAGAGCATAACCCCCGAGAGGTCCTGCGGCAGCTGTTCCAGAATGTCGCAGGCGACGATGAGGCCGGTCACGTCCACGTTGCCGCCAAAGTAGCGATTCTTGATGGCCGTGACGGTGCCGGCGAGCCCCTGCGGCGATTCCACGAAACGTGCCACGGTGTCGCGTGCGCTGGCGCCCGAGAGGCACAGCAGGTGCTGGCTGCGAGTGGCGATGGCCTCGCGGACGCGGGCCAGTCGTTCGGCATCGGCGGCGAGCACATCGTCCGTCTCGTCTAGGTATGAGCGGATCATGCCGATACCGTCGTAGTACTGCGGATAGCCGTCGTAAAAGTCCGCCTCGGGCGGATCGATGCCGGCGTCCAGGTAGAACTCGTCGCTCATCTGGAAGGTGTGGCGGCCAAAACGTTCGAAGGCGCGGTCCTGGTAGGGACGGATCATGGCAATGGTCTCGCGCGCGAGCTCGGGTTTGTCGCTGTAGGACCAGCTAAAGCGGTTTTGGTGCTTGGTAAAACCGAGCGGCACAATGCCCAGGCTTGTGATTTGCTCGTGCTCCTCGCAAAAGCGCAGGGTCTTTTCCAGCTCCTCGCCGTCGTTCATGCCGGGGCACAACACAATCTGCGCGTGGATCTCGATGCCGGCGGCCATGATGGCCTCGAGTACGTCCATGCCGCGCTGGGCGTTGCGGCCCATCATACGACGGCGGACGTCGGGGCTCACGGCATGGACCGACACGTTCATAGGGCTCATGTTGCGTTGGATGACGTTTTGCACGTCCTCGTCGGTGAGGTTCGTGAGCGTGACGAAGTTGCCCTGCAAAAAGCTCAGGCGGTAGTCGTCATCGCGAATATAGAGCGTTGAGCGGCCGCCCTTGGGGAGCATCGTCATAAAGCAGAACACGCAGGCGTTCACGCAGGTGCGCATGCCATCGAAGATGGGGCCATCGAACTCAAGGCCCCAGTCCTCTCCCGGGAAGCGGTCGAGCTCGACGGGGGTGACGGTGTTGTCGCGCGGGTCGAAAACCTCGAGGTCGACGGTATCATCGTCGGCCTCCCAGAGCCACACAATCATGTCGGTAAGCTGCTCACCGTTGACCGTGAGCACGCGCATGCCCGGCTCGATACCCACATCCCATGCGGGCGATTCGGGACGCACGTTCTTAACGAGCGCGCCCTCACCCGGCTCGGGGTCGCGGCTGCGCCCGTAATCGGCCACCTCGGCGGCGTATGCGGGTACGGTCTGGTCCATGATTAGCGGCAAAGCTCCTTAATGCGCGCGACGGCGCGTTCGATGTGTTCTTGCGGTGTGGAAGCGCCGGCGGTGATACCGATGTGGCGCGCGCCGGCAAACCATGCGGCCTCGAGCTCGCTTGCCTCCTCGATATGATGCGTGTGCTCGCAGGCGTCTGCGCAGATCTGCGCCAGGCGGCGGGTGTTGCCGGAGTTTTTGCCGCCCACGACGACCATGCAGTCGCAGCGGTTGGCAAGTGCGGCGGCGGCCTGCTGGCGCTCGCTCGTGGCGGCGCAGATGGTGTTGATCACGCGCAGTTCCTGCACACGCGGGGTGATGGCAGCTACGACGTCGGCGAGGTTCTGTGCGGTCTGGGTAGTCTGTACAACGAGGCCCACCTTGCCCTTGAGCGGCAGCGCGTCCGCATCGGCGGCACAGCTTACGACCTGCGCATCATCGCCGGCGTGGCCCAGGATGCCCTCGACTTCGGGGTGGCCCGGCTCGCCCACGACCACCACGTGATAGCCCTCTCGTACCAGGCGTTCCGCCGCCATGTGGACCTTTTTCACGTAGGGGCAGGTGGCGTCGACCACGGTAAGACCGCGATCGTGAGCCGCCTCGATCACCTGCGGCACCACGCCGTGGGCGCGGATGATTACGGTGCCCGATGCCGCGTCGTTCAGGGTCTCGGCCAAGCCAATGCCGGCCTCGGCGAGCTCGCGCACGACGATGGGGTTATGGATGAGCGGGCCCAGGGTGTGGACCTGAGCGCTCTCCCCTGCCTGCGGCGCGGCGGCCAGCGCCATGTCGAGCGCGCGCTGCACGCCGTAGCAGGTGCCGGCATGGGCTGCGATCTCGATGGTGGGCGCGCCGCCCTGGTCGGACGCGGTCGCGGTGGTGCCCATAACGTTCTCGTCCATGGCTAGAACCTGCCCGGATGCTCGGCGCACAGCTCGTCTCGCATAGCGTAGACGCGGTTCATGGCCTCGGACTCAAACCATTCCAGGCGCTCCGTGCGTTTAAGCCCGGCCGGTGCGTCGGAAAGCGAGACGGCCTTGCCGGCGCGGATCCAGCACTTCTTGGGGCGCATGAGCTTTTTGCCCGCAGGCGTAATATCGGACCAGCCGCAGATGGCGAGCGGGTTGACGGGCGCCTTGCCCATCTGGGCGATGAGCGCAAAGCCGCCGTGGACCTCGGGCTTGATATCGCGCGAGCGGATGCGCGTGCCCTCGGGGAAAATCAGGACGTCCTCGCCGCGCTGCAGCGCATGCTGGGCGGCGCGCAGGCACTTCATATCGGCAGTACCACGCTCCACGGGGATGCCGCCAACGCGGCTGAAGGCCCAGCGCACAATCTTGCTCTTGGCGAACTCGGACTTAAAGATGGGACGAATGCGGCGCCCCCCAAAGAACAGCGCCGTCTCCACGGCCAAGAGCTCGGCCATCGAGGTGTGGTTGCAGATGACCACGCTGCCGCGGCCTTCTTGGCGCTCAAACAGCAGGTCGGCATCCTCGACCTTCCAGCGCCACATGAGCTTGGAGAAGGCCCAAAGGATGGCCATAACCACGACGACAGTGCCGCGGATGAGCGCCGGGAACTCGGCGTAGGGGGCGTTGTAATAGTCCTCGGGCGTCTGCTTAAACAGGCGCATGGGCTACCTCCTTTGGTTGATGAGGTCCTCGATAATGCGGACGACCTCGTCGATGGTGTGGGCGGTGGAGTCGACGTGCACGGCGTCCTCGGCGGGTACGAGCGGGGCGACCTCGCGGCTGCTGTCGAGCTTGTCGCGCTGCTTAAGGGCGTTGAGCGTCTCGTCGACCTCGGCCTCGAGCTGCTCGGACGTGAGCGGCTGGGCGTCGTTTTGGTGACGCTGCAGCACGCGGCGGCGGGCGCGCTCACGCGGGTCGGCGGTCAGGAAGACCTTGACCTGCGCGTTAGGGAACACGACGGTTCCGATGTCGCGACCCTCGGCCACGATATCGCGGTCCTCTGCGGCACGGCGCTGATGGATGAGCATGGCGGCGCGCACGCCCGGGTAGGCCGAGACCTTGGACACGTTAGCGTCAACCTGCGGGGTACGAATGGCGGCCGATGCGTCCGCGCCGTCGATGGTCAGGCGCGTGTCCTCGCCGGTACCGTTGGTAAAGCGGATTTCGATCTGCTCGGCGAGGGCATCGATGGCTGCCTCGTCGTCCAGGTCGATGCCGCGGTCGAGCGCGGCGAAGGTGACGGCGCGATACATGGCGCCCGTGTCGAGCTTGTTAAAGCCCAGCTGGCGGGCGATCTCCTTGGTGATGGTGGACTTGCCGGAACCGGCGGGGCCGTCGATGGCGACGATCATGCAATGCTCCCTTTCGATGATTGACGT
>CATZKS010000059.1 GCA_958421035.1 uncultured Collinsella sp.
TGCCCGTCAACCCCACGGACTTCTTCCGCTCCCCCTACGCCGGCCCCTCGGCCTTTGCAGGCAATATTGATCTGCTACCCGAGAGTCACGAGGAGCTGGCCGCCGACTTTGCTGCATGGAAGGCTCACGGCGGCGAGGATGCCGACCCGCTGTACACGGCGTTTAAACATCGCAACGCCGACTGGCTCGAGAAGTACTGCGTCTACATGGCGGTAAAGAAGCACTTTGAGGGACTGTCGCGCCACGATTGGCCGGCGGGTGTCGCGCGCTACAACGAGCACCTGATCGATGACAAGCGATTCCACGACGAGGCCGAGCTGCAGGCGTACATGCAGTATCGCTTTGACCTTGCCTGGTGCGAGCTTATGAACTATGCACACAAGAAGGGCATCGAGGTCATCGGCGATATCCCAATGTATGTCTCGGACGATTCGGCCGACGCGTGGAGCGAGCCCGAAAACTTCTGGCTGTCCGACACCGGCAAGGCGATTGAGATTTCGGGGGCGCCGCCCGACAACTTTGCACCCGAGGGCCAGGTCTGGGGCAACCCCACCTTCCGCTGGGATCACATGAAGGAGAATGGCTATCGCTGGTGGCTCGACCGCCTGCGCCGTGCGTTCGCACTCTACGACCGTGTGCGCCTGGATCACTTCCTGGGTTTCCACAGCTACTTTAGCATCCCTGCCGGCAAGGCCTGTGCCGACGGCCGCTGGCTGGCTGGCCCGGGCAAGGACCTGTTCCAAACGGCCTACGACGAGCTGGGTCCGCTCAACTTTATTGCCGAGGACCTGGGCTATTTGACGCCTGGCGTTCGTGCGATGGCATCGACCTGCGGTTTCCCCGGCATGGACGTGCTGGAGTTTAGCGACTACGACGTTCGTTGCGGTGTGCATCCCACGCCCGGCAAGATTCTGTACACCTCGACGCACGATACGTCGACGCTGGCCGGTTGGTGCACCCGTACCTTTGCGGGCGGCGATGAACCGAGCGGTGTTGAGGTGGCGGCCAAGCTGATGAGCGACGCGCTGGCAAGCGACGCTCCCCTGGTGATGATGCCACTGCAGGATGTCCTGGGGCTTGGCGACGACGCGCGCATGAACGTTCCGGGCGTGGCCACGGGCAACTGGACCTGGCAGGCTGACGAGGCGGACATTGCAGCCGCCGAGAACAAAACCGCACAGCTCCTGCGCAACAACCATAGATTCTGGGGCGAAGCGTGATAAAACCCCCGATATAGGGTACAGTTACAGACGTTTGAATTTATGCGGGCAGAGTAATCTGCCCGCTTTGTGCTGAAAAGGAAGTATTATGGCGCGCTACGATTACAAGTGCTCGAGCTGCGGCAACGTGTTTGAGGTTGAGCATCCCATGTCCGAGACTCCCGAGGTCGTGTGCCCCAGCTGCGGTGCCCCGGCGGCCAAGACGTTCTCGGCCAGCGGCATTAAATTTGAGGGCAGCGGTTTCTACAACACCGATCAACGAAGCGGCGGCTCCAGCACCAGCGCCACCAGCGGCTGCTGCGCCAACTGCCCGCATAACCACTAGAAACCAAGCGGCCCCGCGATCAAGCCCGATCGCGGGGCCGCTTCTTTAGCTGTCCAGGTTTCCTTATGAGTTGCGGTGAAATAAGGACTGTTTGGCGGGTAGAAGCCGCTATTCAATCCCTATTTCACCGCAACTTAGTAGTTACTTGTGGACCAGGCGGGCGCAGAAGTGGCCGTCGTAGGAATCGGCGTTTACCGGCACGCTCTGGAAGAGGCCTCGGTCGTTTTGGCGGACGGCAACCAGCTTCTTGGCCTGCGCAAAATCGGGAAGCTGCAGAATCTGGGCTTCGGTGAGCGGCGCCACGGTAAAGCCGGCACCCTCGGGAGAAGCCAGGAAGGCATCCACGACCTGTGTGTTCTCTTCGTCAAAGACCGAGCAGGTGGCATAGATGAGCTCACCGCCGGCAGCCACGCGCGCGGCGGCTTCCTTGAGCATCGTCAACTGCAACTTGGGCAGCTCAACCGTCACATCGTTTTCGGTCAGACGCCACGGAATCTCGGGATGACGGCGCATGGTCCCTGTACCCGAGCACGGGGCATCGATAAAAACTGTATCGAACAGGGCAGGTTTGCCAAGCATGGCATCAAAGGACGTGAGCACCTCATTGAGCTCGCAGGCATCGCCCGAGACCGTGCGAACACCCTGGATGCCTGCCTTGCGCAGACGCGCGAGATTCTGGTCGCACTTGCGCTCGTGCAAATCGAGCGCGGTATGCTGGCGCTCGTACCCAGCACGTTTGGCCTGGCACATCATCACATAGGTCTTGGTGCCGCGGCCGGCACCAATCTCCAGGCAGCGCCCGGGACGGGTCGCCGCGGTAGCGATGAGCTGGGCGTTAAGGTCCGAGGCAACCGCAGCAGCGCGCTCAAAAACGCCGGACGCAACCGTGACCTGCGCATCGACCGGTGCATGGCAGCCCGGGAACACGGGCGCAACAAGCTGCGAGATATACAGGTCGGGTTTGGTGGCAAAAGCGTTCTCGTGCAAAGCGAGCGGCGCGGGAGCCAGATTGCCGGCAAAGTTGAGCGCGCCCTCGGGCGTGTCGAACGATGCCACAATGCGAGCGCATAGCCAGCGCGGCAGGCCCATCAAGCGAGACAGACGCACCAGGCGGCGCTCGGAATCATCGGCATCCGCAGCGGCGGCAAAATCCTCGACGTTATCCGCAACCTTATGCAGCACAGCATTGGCCAAACCGGCGGCAGACTTAGCGCCGCTACGCACAAGCTCAACGCCCTGACTCACCGCAACGCGACCCGGCGTATGCAGATAGAGCATCTCGAAGGCCGAGATACGAAGGGCCATGCGCACGCGCGGCGCGACCTTTTTGGGCTTATCGAGAAACTGGTCGAGCAGCTCGTCCAAAATGCCCTGGGTGGCTGCAACGCCAAGTGCCAAACGAGCGGCAAAAGCAGAATCGCGCTGGTCAATGGCCTTGGCCGAAGCACGGGACGAGAGCACGTCGCGCGCGTACATGCCGCGGCGATCGGCCTCCATCAAAACATCAAGCGCGAGCTTGCGCGCGGGAGACAACTTGCTCATGACAAAACACCCCACGAAAGATCCGCACCCTGCAGGCCGGCAGCCCAGGCAGAAGCAGCCATAGCACGCTTGCCATCGGGCTTAACCTCGAGTAGTTCGACCGCGCAATCGGAAAGGCCCAGGTAGAGGCGCTTGGCCTGAACGGCGACGAGTCCCTCGCCAAGCGACACATCTGCCGGTGCTGCATCGAGCACGCGAACGGTCTTGCCGGCAATCACGCAACGAGCGGGAGCGGTATCGGACGAGGCAAGCACATGACGCACGCAATCAAGCGCCGCCATCTGAGGATCCAGACGCATCTCCTGCTTAGAAATCTTGGCGGCGTGAGTGACGAGCGACTCATCCTGTTCAGTCCACACGGCGGTGCCATCGGCAAGCGAAGGAATCGTATCGGCAAGCAGCTTGCCGCCAAGCTCAGCAAGTTCCATGGTCAGTGCCTCGGCATGCTTACCGGCAACCGACGTGGAAGCCTGAGCACAATAAGCACCAGTATCCACGCCATGCCCGATGCGCATAATGGAAACGCCAGCAACCTCGTCACCAGCGAGAATCGCACGCTGAATAGGAGCAGCCCCACGCCAACGAGGCAGCAACGAAGCATGAACATTCACAATGCCGAGCGGTGCCATATGCAGCACCTCATCAGGCAAAATGCAGCCATAAGCAGCCACGCAGAAAATGTCAGCCTGGGTAGCCTGAAGTGCCTCAACAACCTCAGGCGTCATGCGATTAGTCTCAACAACAGGCAAACCCAGCTCGAGCGCCTTAGCCTTAACAGGAGAAGGCTCGAGCTTCTTACCACGCCCACGAACAGCATCGGGACGAGTAACAACAAGCGCAATCTCGTTGCCAGCCTCAACAAGCGAAGTCAGCGAAGGTACAGCAAAATCAGGCGTACCCATAAACACAATACGCATAAAGAACGTCTCCCCTCAACAAAAGCCGAGACGGCTACAAATAACAGCGGAAAGCCAAGTACCCAGCCCATCCGCAATAACAGTTCAACAAGAACAAATATACCCAAAGCCAAAGAAAGAGCCGCATAAAAGCAGCCCTCCCAACAAAGCACCTATCAGCGAAGACGCCCTTCCCTGGCCCGACGGCACCTGGGCGAAAAGGAGCATGAAAACGCAGTCCCCTTCCGCCGCAGGGCTTAGGTTATTGCTCCACGCGCAGTTCCGCACGAGCCGAAGAGCACTTAATGTGCTCTTCGTGCGAGCAGGACTGTTTGAGCATGGAGCAAAACCTAAGCCCTGCGGCGGAAGGGGACGGACGACTTACTCCGTCTCGCCCGGTCGAGCGCCGCGGGCCAGGGCGTCCTGGTACTCCTTGACGGCCTTGAGCCTCTGCATGGGCTTCAGTCGCTCGAACATGGTATTGCCGTGCAGGTGATCAATCTCGTGCTGCAGACACACGCAGAACAGGTCGCCAGTGGCCTCATAGCGAATCAGGTTGGCGTCCAGGTCGTACGCCTCGACAACGACATGATCGGGGCGCTCAATCTCGCAGCTAATGCCGGGGATGGAAAGGCAGCCCTCGCTAAATGGAACGAGATGGTCGCTCTGCTCAACAATAACAGGGTTGATGAGCACGTACGGGTCGTAGTCATTCTTGTCGCTGTAGTCGCAGTCGATGGTGACGAGCTGAATGAGCTCGCCAATCTGCGGGGCGGCCAGGCCGCAACCGCCGTTGTCGAACATCATCTTCATCATCTTCTCGGCAAGTGCCTCGATCGCCGGGGTAATCTCCTCGATGACGGCGCACTCCTGACGCAGACGAGGGTCGGGCGAAAGTACGATTCCGTTGGCTTCCATGGCCATCCTTTCGGGTTGTTACATCAAATCATAGGCGTCGACGTCAACGCTCACGCTCACGCCGCGCACGGAGCCCGCCTCTTTGAGGCAGGCATCGATATCATCAGAGACATGGTACCCCACGGGCGACTTCACAAGCAGGTGGAAGCGATAACGGTCCTTGGCTCTCTCGATTACACACGAAGCCGGGCCAAGCACCTGGGGCACGGCACTCCCCGCCCGCAAAAAGTCGGGAGCGGCGGCATGCCAACGGCGCTTGAGCAGCTTTGCGATGCGCCCGATATAGTCCTGAGCGTCATCCGCGTTCGCGGACCACACCAAAATGTTGACCAGGCGCACGAAGGGCGGATACAGCGCGTCGCGACGTTGGTCCAGGTCGTAGTCGGTAAAGATCGAACGGTCGTGCTCGGCGACGGCGCGAATGACCGGGTCCTCGGGCAGATAGGTCTGGATGACGACCTCGCCAGGGCGATCGCCGCGTCCGGCACGGCCCGCGACCTGCTCCAGCAAATCGTAGGCGCGCTCCCCCGCTCTAAAATCGGGCAGCTTTAACGCAAAGTCGGCATTGACCACACCCACAAGCGTGACCTCGGGAAAGTCGAGGCCCTTGGCGATCATCTGTGTGCCCAGCAGCACCGCGCAATCGGCGGCATCGAACTGCTCGAGCAACTTTTTGTGCGCGTCCTTGCCACGCGTGGAATCGGCATCCATGCGAATGATGGCGACATCCTCGGGCAGCATCTGGTGCAGCGCGTCCTCGATCTGCTGAGTGCCCAGACCCATTTTTGCCAGGTAACGGCTGCCGCACTTGGGGCAGCGACTCGTGCGCGCAGGATACGGCTGCACGCGCCAAGACGAACCGCAGGTGTGACATTGAAGCGTGTGCGTGCGCTCGTGATACGTAAGCGCGGTGGAGCAGTGATTGCAGGTGGGGACGCATCCGCACTCGCGGCACATCAAGAACGGCGCAAAGCCACGGCGGTTATGCAGCAGCACGGCCTTTTCGCGGCGCTCGACCACACGCTCCAGGCCTTCCATCAGCGGTTTAGAGAACATGGAGCGGCTGCCATGCGAGAACTCGCGGCGCAGGTCGGCAATGAGGACAGTCGGCAGCACGGCGTGTCCCGGGCGCTCGGGCATCTCGACGCGCGTCCAGGTGACACCGTTATACGTGCCGCGGCGGCAGCGATCGAGGGCCTCGGCAGAAGGCGTGGCCGAGCCCAGCACGAGCGGGCAGCGATAGCGACGCGCCATCTCGGCCGCCACTTCGCGCGCATAGTAGCGCGGGCTGGAACCCTGCTTGTAACTGGTCTCGTGCTCCTCGTCGATGATGATAAGGCCCAAGTCGCTGAGCGGGCAAAAGAGCGCCGAGCGGGCGCCCACGACCACGCGCGCGGCACCGCTGGCGACCATATCCCATTGGTCCAAGCGTTCACCGGCCGAAAGGCGCGAGTGGAAGACCGCAACCGTTTCGCCAAAGCGCGAGCGGAAACGGCCGACGGTCTGGGCCGTCAGCGAGATCTCGGGCACAAGCACGCAGGCTGAGCGGCCGGCTGCGAGTACGCGCTCAATGGCGGAGAGGTAGACCTCGGTTTTGCCGGAGCCGGTGACGCCGTCGACCAGCACCACGTCGCCATGAGCGTCCAGACGGGCGCGCTCAATCTGCGCGAGTGCCTGTTGCTGGCCGTTGGTAAGGGAGACCGGCGCCTTGCCGCTTGCCGAGGACAGCGTGGTCTGCTCGCTGCAGCCACGCCAAGCACGGCGCTCCTCCACCACCACGACGCCGCGCCTTTCGAGCGACTTGATGGTCGCCGACATGCTGTTATAGAGAAGGTTGAGGTCGCGCGTCGTGACCGGGCCGCACTGGAGCGCCTCGATGAGCTGACGCTGGCGGACCGCGGTCTTGGGCGGCGTATAGTCGAAGCCCTCGGGCGTGAGCATGACCCAGCGGTTTTGGATGGGTTTGACGGCGGGGCGCTCAACGGCCCACACGCCGTCGTCGCCCTTGACCACACGCGGGCTGCCGCCCGGGGGCAAGAACAGGCGCAGGCACTCGGTAAGCGTCGCAACATACTCACGGCTCATCCAGCGCGCGATGCGGGCAGCCTCGGCGGTAAAGAGCGGTTTGCTGAGGATAGCCTCGATGGCTTTAATGCGCGCGGGTTCGAGGGCGTTGTTGCCCTGCAGGTCGCCCAGATCAGGCGCAATGTCGACGATATAGCCCGCGGCCGCACGGTTACCAAAGTGGACCAGGACCGTGGATCCGATCTGCGCCTCGTTGGCAAAGGACCGGGGAATGCCATAAGCAAACGGCTCGGACAGCGCACGCGTCGGGATGTCGAGGACCACGCTCGCATAGGCGGTGACGGGTTCGGGTGCAGGCTTAGGCTGAGCCGAGGCAGCGGCAGGCACAGGCTTCACCGGAGCCCGCTCGGGTTCAGGCGAACCAAACAGCGAAAGTTGCTCAGCCATGGCCCCAGCACCTCCTATCCCATACGTCTACAGAAACAAGAGCCCCGCTCGAGGTGAACGGGGCTCGGATACAAACGTTTGCGCAGCGATTACAGCGCCATCGTGCGGGCGCGATCGATGCGCGCCAGGCAGTCGTCGCGGCCGACGAGCGCCATGGTCTCGCCCAGCGGAGGGCTCACCATGTTGCCGCACACGGCAACGCGCACTGCCTGGAACACCACGCGCTTCTTAAGGTCCATCTGCTCGGGCAACGGCTCAAGCGCAGCGTCGATATTGGCAGCCGTCCACTCGTCCACACCCTCGAGCGCGGCCTTGGCGGCATCCAGAATGGCACCCATGCCCTCCTTGGCCAGGCCCTTGTTGACGGATTTCTCGTCATACTCGAGCGTCTCGGCCGTGGCAAAGATGGGAGCGGCGACGGTCACGGCGTCGGCCGGCATCTTGGTGCGCGGCTTAACGATGGCAGCAAGCGCATCGATCCAATCCTCGCCGTACTCGACATTGCCCTCGATAAGACCCGCCTCGTGCAGCTCGGGGACCATGATCTCATCGGCAAACTGAGCATCGGACATGCCATTGATGTACTCGGCATTAACCCAATCAAGCTTCTTGGGGTCGAAGGTCGCCGGGTTCTTGGAGATGCGGTCGAGCGAGAACTTGCTGGCCAGGACATCGCGCGGGATGATCGTGGTCTCGCCGTCGAGCGACCAGCCGAGCAGCGCCAGATAGTTGACGAAGGCGTCGGACAGGTAACCGGCGTCGCGGTACTCCTCCACCGAGGTGGCGCCGTGGCGCTTGGAGAGCTTTTTGCCGTCGGCACCCAAGATCATGGAGATGTGGGCGAACGTGGGCACGGGCGCGCCGAGGGCCTCGTAGACCATGACCTGACGCGGGGTGTTGGACAGGTGGTCGTCGCCGCGGATGACATGGGTGATCTTCATCATGGCGTCGTCGACGACAGTCGCGAAGTTGTACGTGGGCGTGCCATCGGAGCGGAAGATGACAAAGTCGTCGAGCTCCTTGGCATCGAAGGTCACCTCGCCGTGGACGGCATCGTGGATAACGACGTCGCCGCGGTCCTCGGGCACCTTGATGCGAAGGACGTAGGACTCGCCGGCCTCGATGCGACGGCGGGCCTTCTCGGGATCAAGATTGCGGCAACGGCGCTGATAGCCCTGGAAGGGGTCCTTGCGCTCCTGCGCGGCCTTGCGGTCGGCGTCGAGCTGCTCCTTGGTGCAGAAGCAGGGATAGGCCTTGCCCTCGTCCCAAAGCTTCTGGGCGGCCTGCTTGTACAGGTCCAAGCGCTCAGTCTGGGCGTAGGGGCCAAAGTCGCCGCCTACCTCGGGCCAAGCCAACGCATGGCGCGCAGGATGATCTGCGTGTTCTCATCGGTGGAGCGGGTGGGGTCGGTGTCGTCGATGCGCAGGATGAACGTGCCGCCGTTTGCGCGGGCGAAAGCCCAGTTATAGATAGCGGTGCGAGCGCCGCCGATGTGCAGCTTGCCCGTCGGTGAGGGTGCAAAGCGGACGCGAACGTCTGATGCCATGGATATCTCCTCGATTGCAGGATGGATGTCTAACCGCACCAGTATAAAGCATCAAAGCAACCTCCGCACAAAGGGCACTGACCTACTCATTGGGGACAGACTTAAATGACCATTCTTTGGGCAACCTGTCGGCACTTAGGTAAGGCTGGTCGTTTAAGCCTGTCCCCAATGAGTACACGGATGGTCATTTATGTCTGTCCCCAATGAGTAGGTGCGGAAAGGGTGTGAATGTTTGATTTACGCGCTATGATGTGCCCTTGCATAGAGAGCCTGGCGGAATGGTAACGGTCGCCGGGACACGTTTTTGAAAGGACAATCATGTCAGAAGAACTTCGTTCCATCCCACCCCAACACGGGTCCTTCGTATTTACGTCGGAGTCGGTGACCGAAGGTCATCCCGATAAGATCGCTGACCAGATCAGCGACGCCGTCCTCGACGCAATCCTCGCCAAAGAAATAGAGCTCCAGGAGCAGGGCTACATCGCCCCCAACGGCGTGCCGGCCAACGTGGAGAACGTCCGCTGCGCCTGCGAGACCCTCGTGACCACCGGCACCGTCATCGTCGCCGGCGAGATTCGCACCCAGGCCTACGTCGACGTGCAGGAAATCGCTCGCGGCGTTATCCGCCGCATTGGCTACAACCGTGCCAAGTTCGGTTTTGACTGCGATACCTGCGGCGTTATGAGCCTCATCCACGAGCAGTCGCCCGACATCGCCCAGGGCGTCGACGAGTCCTTCGAGACCCAGACCGGCGCTACCACCGACCCGATCGACCTGATCGGTGCCGGCGACCAGGGCATGATGTTCGGTTATGCCTCCAACGAGACCAAGACCCTCATGCCCATGCCGCACTACCTGGCGAGTCGCCTAGCCGAGCGCCTGGCCGCCGTGCGTCACGACGGCACCCTCGCCTATCTGCGTCCCGACGGCAAGACCCAGGTCACCGTGCGCTACGAGGAAGGCAAGCCCGTCGAGGTCACGACCATCGTCATCTCCACGCAGCACGCTGCCGAGATCGAGGACATGGGCAAGATCAAGGCCGACCTCATCGAGCACGTCATCACCCCGGTCATGGCCGCCGAGAACATGCCGTGGGACAACGCCGACATCTACGTGAACCCCACCGGTCGCTTTGTCGTGGGCGGCCCCATGGGCGACACGGGTCTGACCGGCCGCAAGATCATCGTCGACACCTACGGCGGCTACGGACGTCACGGCGGCGGCGCTTTTAGCGGTAAGGACTGCACCAAGGTCGACCGCTCCGCCGCGTATGCCGCGCGCTGGGTCGCTAAGAACGTGGTCGCCGCCGGCCTGGCCGACCGCTGCGAAGTCGAGCTTGCCTACGCCATCGGCGTTTCCAAGCCCCTCTCAATCATGGTCGACACCTTCGGTACCGCGAATGTTGCCGAGGACAAGATCGTCGAGGCCGTAGAGAAGACCTTCGACCTGCGCCCGGGCACAATCATCCGCGACCTAGACCTGCGCCGCCCCATCTACGAAAAGACGGCAGCCTACGGTCACTTTGGCCGAGAAGACGCCGACTTCACCTGGGAGAAAACCGACCGAGTCGAAGAACTCAAAGCAGCCTGCGGCCTGTAAGCTAACGAGAAAAGCCGCAGCCAAATAGCAACGCACCAAAAGAAGTACCGCCCCCAAGCGGTACTTCTTTTTTATTAATCCGGTGGTGAAGATATTTCGATATGAGCCCACGCTGCGTCACCAGCTAATGAATTTTGCAGCACGCGCCCTTCTACCATGTATCCTTAGTCCCGAGGGGCGGGGCATAAGGTCGATCGCGAGTTCCGCACGAGCCGGAGAGCACTTAATGTGCTCTCCGTGCGAGCAGGACTGTCCGAGCAGGCGACCTTATGCCCCGCCCCTCGGGACGACGGGACAGATTAAAGGAGCATCCATGGCAGGCAAGCCGCAAACACTAGCTACGACCTCGGCATTCGAGATCTTGGGCCCCGTCATGGTCGGCCCCAGCTCATCGCACACCGCCGGCGCCCTGCGGTGCGCCCAAGTTGCCGCCAGCCTGCTGGAAGGCCGCATCACCAAAGTCACCTTTGGCCTGTGGAACTCCTTCGCCCACACCTACCGCGGCCACGGCACCGATCGTGCACTCGTCGCGGGCATCCTGGGCCTCGACACCGATGACGAGAACATCAAGCAGGCCTTCGACCTCGCGCGCGAGCAGGGCCTCGAATATCGCTTTGACATCAAAGGCGACGACGCCTCCATCCACCCCAACACCGTCGACATCGAAATGGTCGACGACACGGGCGCCACGGCACAGGTTCGCGGCGAGAGCCTGGGCGGTGGCAAGATGCGCATCAGCCGCATTAACGGCGTCGGCGTCGACATCTCGGGCATGTATTCCACGCTCTTCGTGGCGCACAAGGACGTCCCCGGTGTGCTCGCCGCGCTCACCAACCTGCTCGCCTACGCCCACGTAAACATCGCCTTCTGCCGCACCTACCGCACCGAAGTGGGCGGCCAGGCCTACTCCGTCTTTGAGACCGACGGCGCGCCCGGCGACACCGTCGTCCCCATGCTGCGCAAGCTCGACAATGTCGATTACGCAACGTTTATCGAGCTCCCCGGTTCTGCCTCGTCGCTCTCCCCCGGCGTCTCGGCCAAGGAAATCTTCGACGACGGCGAGCAGCTGCTCGATGCGTGCGAGGAACTGGGGCTCAGCATCGGCGCTGTCATGGCCGTTCGCGAGGCGCGTCTGACCGGCGAGGCCCACGCCGTCGCCGCCATGCGCCGCGTGCTCGACGTCATGCGCGAGGAGACCACGGCCCCCATCGCCAATCCGCAACGTTCGCTTGGCGGGCTTATCGGCGGCGAGGCCAAGCTCGTCGAAGCCACCGGCCGCAACGATTTGAGTGCAAGCCTGATGGGCGTCGTCCAGACCGACGCCGTGGCCCGCGCGATGGCCGTGCTCGAGCGCTCCGCCACGATGGGAGTGATCGTCGCCGCCCCCACGGCAGGCTCCGCGGGTGTTGTGCCCGGCTGCGTGCTGGCGCTTGCCGATCACCTTCGGCTCGACGACGAGCAGGTCATGGACGCGCCCTACTGCGCAGCCGCCATCGGCCTCAACCTCACCACGAGTGCCTGCGTCGCCGGCGCCGAGGGCGGATGCCAGGCCGAGGTGGGAAGCGCCGCCGCCATGGCAGCCGCCGCGCTGGTGCAGATGCTCGGCGGCACGCCCGAGCAGGCGCTCGACGCCAGTTCCATCGCGCTGAGTAACCTGCTGGGCCTCGTTTGTGACCCCGTCGGTGGCCTCGTGGAGGTGCCCTGCCAAAACCGCAACGCCATCGGCGTGGCAGCGGCCTTTAGCTCGGCACAACTCGCCCTCGCAGGCATTAAGAGCCTGGTGCCGTTTGACCAGATGGCACATGTCATGCTCTCGGTGGGTCACGCGTTGCCGGCCACGCTGCGCGAGACGGCAAAGGGCGGCATCGCGCAGGCTCCGGCCGCACTTTCGGCCTGTGCAAAATGCGGTGTGTGCGGATAGCGGCAAAGAACAACTCAAAGGTGGGACAAATGTCCCACCTCTTTTGAATGCCATCGTTTCCGTACCACAAACAGCAGGGCAATCGCTATAATGCAAGCCCAGTAAAAACACGATGAACCGCAAGGCGAAAATCGAAGGATATGCATACGATGTCGCAAAACGATCGAACTCAACTGATTCCCGATCCGCAGCAGCCGAGCAGGCACACCGGCGGCGTTCAGTCGCCGCGTCCTATCGCGCCGAGCCACGGTCAGCAGCGTAGTGCAGCAAACGCTTCCCAACGCCCGAACCAACAGCGTCAACAACGTCAGCAGCGCCAGGCAAACGGCAATGCGCCCAAGCAGCCGCCCACGCACGCTCGAGGCGATCGTGGCCCCGCGCGCAAACCCGCCGAGAACAATAAGTCGGGCAAAAAGACGACGCTCTTTGTCGTCCTGGGTCTAATCGTCATTGTCTATATCGTAGGCGTCGTAGCATTTTCGCAGGTAGCCTACCCCAACACCACCATCGCCGGCGTCGACGTCTCATTCTCCAACGCTTCGTCTGCCGCTACCAAGGTCAATTCGGCATGGAAGCACTATAAGCTCGCCGTGACAGGCGATGAC
>CATZKS010000060.1 GCA_958421035.1 uncultured Collinsella sp.
CCTATAACGTGTTTGCCGGTCTCAACCTGGTCTCCGTCGCAGCCGTCCTGGTGCTGTCGATTATGACGGCCGGTGACGTCCTTATGAGCGGCGAAACCGCGAGCGCTCTTGGCCTGTGGTTCCACCTCGATTCGCTGGGCGCCATCTTTGTGCTGCTCATCGGCTTTATCGGTTTTCTTACGGGGCTGTTCTCGCTGCCCTATGTAAAGGCCGATATCGAGGAGGGCTCCATGCCCGCCGAGCGCGCCAAGCAGTATTTTGCACTGTTTAGTCTGTTCGTGTTTACCATGCTGCTCGCGTGCCTGTCCAACAACATGATCCTCACGTGGGCCGCCGTGGAAGCAACCACGCTTTCCACCGTGTTCCTGGTGGGTATCTACAAGAACAAGACGGCCCTCGAGGCTTCTTGGAAGTACGCGATGGTCTGCACCGCCGGCGTGGCCTTCGGCCTGTTCGGTACGCTGCTGATCTACGCCAACGCCGCCGACGTGATTCCCAACGCCCACGAGGCCGCATTCCTGTCGTGCGTGCTGCCGTATGCCGACCAGTTCGACCCGACGCTCATGCGCCTCGCCTTTGCGTTTATCGTTATCGGCTTTGGCACCAAGGCCGGCCTGTTCCCCATGCACACTTGGCTGCCCGATGCCCACTCCCAGGCCCCGAGCCCTGTCTCGGCCCTGCTCTCGGGCGTGCTGCTTAAGTGCGCCATGCTTGTGATCATGCGCTTCTACGGCTTTACTATCCAGGCCGTGGGCGCCGAGTATCCGCAGCTTTTGCTGTTGATCGTCGGCACGCTGTCCATTTTGGTGGCGGCACTTTCGATGTTTCGCCAGGACGACCTCAAGCGCCGCTTTGCGTATTCGTCTGTGGAGAACGTGGGCGTTATCGCCCTGTGCCTGGGTATCGGCGGCCCGCTGGGTATCGCCGCGGCCCTGCTGCACTGCGTGTTCCACGGCTTTACCAAGACGCTTGCCTTCTGCGTGTCCGGCAACATCCAGCATGCCTTTGGCACGCGTAGCCTGGCCAAGATCCAGGGCGTCGTCGAGGTTGCCCCCGCAACCGCCGCGCTCGCCATCCTGGCACTGCTCGGTCTTGGCGCCTTCCCGCCCTTTGGCATGTTTATCTCCGAGTTCCTGACTTTTGTCGCCGGTGTTACCGCCGGTCCCATGTGGCTGGTCGTCGTGGTCGCCCTCGGTCTTACCGTGGCCATCTCCGCGCTCACCCGCATCGCACTCAAGTCGGTATTCGGCCATGCGCCCCAGGGCATGGGCAAGCATGAGGCCCCGGCGCTCATGCTTATCCCCGAAATCATCCTGGGTGTCATGATCTTGTGGTTTGGCATCGCCACCCCGCTGCCTCTCGTGCACGGTGTGGAGACCGCGACCGGCATCGTGCTCGAGCAGAGCACCGAGGAACTTCACGCGACGCCGATGTACCGCGCTGTGTTCGGTACCGAGACCGCTCAGAGCGAGGTGGAGTAACGAATGATTGAAACTGAGAACAAGGTGTATGCCCGTCGCTGCGAGAGCCATGTCGAGGCCCTGCGCCGCGCCGTTCCGGGCTGCATCGAGAAGGTCGAGTGGCAGTGCGAGGACCAGCTGACGATTACCGTCAAGCAGGACAAGCTGCCCGAGGCCGTTCACTACCTGTATTACGAACGCTACGGCTGGATTCCCGTGATCATCGGCAACGATGAGCGCAGTCTGTGCGGCCGTTACGCTGTGTACTACGTCATCTCCATGGAGGGGGAGGACCCCGGCTGGGTGACCGTGCGTACCGAGGTCGATCCCGCCAAGATGACGTTCCCGTCCGTGACGCCGTTCGTCCCCGCCTGCGTGTGGGGCGAGCGCGAGCTGCGCGACATGTTCGGCCTGATCCCCGAGGGTCTGCCCGATCGTCGCCGCCTGGTGCTGCCCGATGACTGGCCCAGCGGCCTGTACCCGCTGCGCAAGGACTCCATGGACTACCGTTTCCGTCCCGCTCCCGCGAGCGACATGGAAAACTACGAGTTCTTGGCTGATACCAAGGGCAAGGAGACGACGCTCGTCCCCATGGGCCCGCTGCACATTACCTCCGACGAGCCCGGCCACTTCCGCCTGTTCGTCGAGGGCGAGACGATCGTGGACGCCGACTACCGTCTGTTCTACGTGCACCGCGGTATGGAGAAGGTCGCCGAGACGCGCCTGAACTATGACGCCGTGACGTTCCTCGCCGACCGCATCTGCGGCATCTGCGGCTGCGCCCACTCGGTGGCCTACGCCGAGGCCGTCGAGCGCGCTCAGGGCATCCATATCCCGCCGCGCGCCCAGTACATCCGCGCCATCATGCTCGAGGTCGAGCGCCTGCACTCGCATCTGCTCAACATTGGCTTGGCGTCGCACTACACGGGCTTCGACTCCGGCTTCCAGCAGTTCTTCCGCGTCCGCGAGAAGTCCATGGACCTGGCCGAGAAGCTCTCCGGTCACCGCAAGACCTACGGCCTCAACGTGATCGGCGGCGTGCGTCGCGACATTTTGGCCGAGCAGAAGCTCTCCACGCTCACGACCATCCACCAGTTGCGCTCCGAGGTTCAAGAACTCGTCGACGTCTTGCTCTCCACGCCCAACTTTATTGAGCGTACGAGCGGTATCGGCATCTTGGACCGCAAGATCGCACGTGACTTCTCGCCGGTCGGTCCGCTCATGCGTGGCTCGGGCTATGCCCGCGACGTGCGCTTTGACCATCCCTTCGACGGCTACGCCGATCCGGACGTCCAAAAGATGCACGCCGCCACGGCCGACACCTGCGATGCCTTCGGTCGTACCGCCGTTCGCATCCAGGAGGTCTACGATTCGATCGACATGATCGAGACCATGCTCGAGAACTGCCCGTCGGGCCCCATCCTCACCACGGATTGGGAGTACACCCCGCACAAGTACGCCATCGGCGCCACCGAGGCGCCGCGCGGCGAGGACGTGCACTGGGCCATGCTCGGCAACAACCAGAAGTGCTACCGCTGGCGCGCCAAGGCCGCCACGTACAGCAACTGGCCGGTCCTGCGCTACATGTTCCGCGGCAACACCGTGGGCGACGCGGCGCTGATCGTCGGATCGCTCGACCCGTGCTACTCCTGCACCGACCGCGTGACGGTGACCGATGTCGCTGCCAAGCGCGACCACGTGCTCGACAAGGAACAGTTCGAGAACGTCTGGCGCGACAAGTCGCCGCTTGCGGGCGAGGGCACCATGGCCGCTCCGCTCGATGAGGAGGCGCTCTAATATGCTGAAGCTTTGGAAGGTTAACGCCAAGGCCGGCGACGCGACGGTCAAGTACCCGTTTGCGCCGTTTCCCACCAACAAGGACATGCGCGGCAAGCCCGAGCACAACGCCGAGCTTTGCATCGCCTGCGGTGCCTGTGGCGTGGCATGCCCGGCCGATGCCATTCGCATGGACACCGACCTTGCGGCCGATACCATTACCTGGTCGATCGACTACGGCCGCTGCATCTTTTGCGGCCGTTGCGAGGAGGCCTGCCCCATGGAGGCCATCAAGCTCACCGAGGAGTTTGAGCTGGCCGTCATGAGCAAGGACGACCTCACCAGCAAGAGCGTCTACACGCTCGAGCACTGCTCGCGCTGCGGCAAGCCGTTCGCCCCGCACAAGGAGATCGACTATGCCAAGCGCCTGCTGCAAAAGGCCGGCGGCATGGAGGCCGAGCAGGCCGTCCGTACCGTCGGTATGTGCCAGGAGTGCAAGCGCGAGCTCGACGCCCTGCGCGCCGCCTCGGCCGTAAAGACCGGCAACGCTGCCGGCATGGCTGCCAACGAGACGCTTGCGTCCGGCGAGCCCCAGGGCCCCGGCATGGAGTATCTGGGCGGCCACGGCGTGAACCCGGAGTATATCGACCGCGAGCTTAACCCCGATGCGCCCGAGATTCCCGCCGGTCCGGCGCCGGTCGAGGGCATCATCATGGATTTTGAAACGAAGGAGGAGTAACCATGGCCGAACCCACGCTTTTGCCCGAGCGGCTTCAGTACCGCCCGACCAAGATCGAGCTCGACGAGAGCATCGAGAAGGCCAAGGCGACCCTTCTTAAGAAGATCAAGCGCTCGGTGTACGTCTACCGCGTTGACTGCGGCGGCTGCAACGGCTGCGAGATCGAGATCTTCGGTTCCATCACGCCCGTCTTTGACGTCGAGCGCTTTGGCATCAAGGTCGTGCCCTCGCCCCGTCACGCCGATGTGCTGCTGTACACCGGCGCCGTGACGCGTGCCATGCGCATGCCGGCCCTGCGCGCGTTTGAGGCCGCACCCGATCCCAAGATCGTGGTGTCCTATGGCGCGTGCGGCTGCACCGGCGGCATCTTCTACGACAACTACTGCGTCTGGGGCGGCACGGATAAGATTCTGCCGGTCGATGTCTACATCCCCGGCTGCCCGCCCAGTCCCGCGCAGACCGTCTACGGCTTTGCCATGGCACTTGGCCTGCTGGACCAAAAGCTCCATGCCGAGACCACGGTGGAGGCCGCCGGCGAGCAGGCCGATATCCTGCACCCCGGCGTGCCGTACAAGCTGCGCGTTGCCATCGAGCGCGAGGCTCGCGCCATGAGCGGCTACCGTTACGGCCGCGACCTGGCCAACGAGTTTATGGATACGCTCGAGGGCGCGCCCAAGGGTGATATCCGAGGTGCCATGGCGCTGCTCATCGACAAGCAGGACGATCCGCGCCGCGTTGAGGTCTACTCGGCGCTGCAGGATCTGGTGCTGGCCGGAGGTCACTAGATGGAGCTCACGGACCGCTCTGGTTACTTTGCGGGCCCCGGTATGCTCGGCGGCTCCTTTGGCGATGCCTTGCGCGCAAGCGACGAGGCCGCCGAGGGCGTCGCCGACCCCTGCCTGGGCCATGCGCCCGACCAGGTGGTCTTCTATGAGCTCACGCGTAAGTTTGTGGAGACCGAGGAAGACGTTCCCCAGGAGGCCTGCGACGTGCTGTACTACACGCTCGCCGTGGGCCACCACACCGGCGTGCTCGATTGCTTTGAGCCGCGCCTGTCGGTGCCGGTGGATGTCTTCTATTCGCTCGTCGATGCGCTGCCGGAGGGGGAGGCCAAGACCAAGTTCGAGGCCATCCGCTCCTTTGGCGAGTGCCAGCTTGACAAGGCGGCGGTGCCGTCGCTGCTCGAGGCCTGCGACACGCTGCTCGACGAGCGCGGTTTTCGCGGCTCGGCCAAGGCCGGCATCTCGGTGTTCGACGACGACTTTGGCCTGCATGCCCAGCAGGTCGCGTTTCTGATGAAGTTCCGCGATCTGGTTGAGCGCGTGCGCGATGTGTCGGGCGTGTACCTGACGGGAAGGTTGCAGTAATGGGTCGCGTTGTGGATGGACGTGTGAACGGCGCCCCGTTTGCGGGTATCGTGCTCACGGCGGGAAGCGTGCTGCGTGCCGACGATGCCGCCGGCCCCGTTCTCTCTAAAAAGATGGAGGACGCGCCCATTGCCGGTTGGTACACCATCGACGGTGGCCAAACGCCCGAGGACGACATCATCGAGGTCAAGCGCGAGCGTCCGCCTCGCCTGGTCTTGGTCGATGCCGCCGACATGGCGCTGCCCGTCGGGTCTATCCGCCTGCTCGATAAGCGCGATGTGGCCCGCAAGTCGATGTTCACCACGCATTCGCTCCCTTTGTCGATTCTGATCGAGGAAATCGAGCAATCGTGCGAAGATATCGTCTTCATAGGGATTCAGCCGGGCGATACGGAGTTTTACAACCCCATGTCCCCGGAAGTCTTTGACGCCGTCGACGCCGTGTACGACGCCGTGGCCGCCAACGACTTTTCCCACTTTGTCCGCTTGGGACAAGAGCAATAGGAGCGCTTGTCCCTGCTGATTAGGAAAGAAGTGATTGACATGGCAGATTCCAAGGTGGAGTACCCCTCTCCCGATTGCCTGGCGCCCGCCGCGATCGAGGCCAAGACCGAGACCGCCGGCGTGACCAAGGCTAACCTGCCGGTCGCTAAGGCCTTTCTGTTGGCAATGTTCGCCGGCGCGTTTATCGCCTTCGGCGGCCTGTTCTTTACCGTGTTCTTGAGCGACAGCACGCTGGGCTGGGGCGCTCAGCGCGTCGTGGGCGGTCTGTGCTTTTGCCTGGGCCTGGTGCTCGTGCTGGTGTGCGGCGCCGAGCTGTTTACCGGCAATTCGCTTATGGTCTGCGCACTCAAGAGCAAAAAGATCACCCTGGTTCAGATGCTTAAGGCCTGGGTCGTCGTGTGGGTCGGCAATTTTGTCGGTGCCCTGTTCACCGTCTTTTTGGTGTACATGGCCGGCATCTATAAGCTCAACGGCGAGGCGGTCGCCAACTCCATGGTGAGCGTCGCCGCCGGCAAGGTGACGATCGACTGGGTGACGATCTTCTTCCGCGGCATCCTGTGCAACATCTTTGTGTGCCTGGCCGTGTGGATCGGTACCGCCGGTAAGACCGTGGTCGATAAGGTTGTGGGCATTCTGCTGCCCATCGCCGCCTTTGTGGCCTGCGGTTTTGAGCACTGCGTTGCCAACATGTACTTTTTGCCCATGGGCGCCGTGATGCATGCATGCGGCTATGGTGCCAAGGTCGCCGGCGCCGATGCGCTCAACGCCGCGGGCATTGCGTTTAACCTGTCCGCCGCCACGCTGGGCAACATTGTGGGTGGCGCTGTTCTGATCGCGCTCGGCTACTGGTTTATCTACGCCAAGAAGTCCGAGGCGTAAGGTACCGTCTGTTTGACGTTGGGCCTCCCGCGGGGCGTTGCTGCGCGGGAGGCTTTTTGGGTCTGGGGCTCGTTGCCGGGCTTTTGGCCTGTTGTGTTTGGCTGATGAAAGGGGTAATCGAGATGGCATCTGCTGTGAAGCGTGACGGTCGCGCCGTGGTGACCACATGCGGGGGATGCTATGCCGATTGCGCCTTTGCGGCATGCGTTGAGGATGGGCGTGTGATGGCTGAGTTGCCGATTGTGGGGCATCCGTGCGCGGCGCGTGCCCTATGCGCCCGCGGACGGCATCGTCTGGCAATGCCGTTTGACGAGCGCGATCGCATCGTGCACCCCATGCGACGCCGCCAGGATGGCTCGGGGTTCGATGTGATTTCGTGGGACGAGGCGTTTGCCCAGATTGCCGAGCGTCTTTTGGGGATTGTTGACGAGCGCGGGCCTCGTGCGCTGGGTATGACGCTCGGCGTGCCCTCGTTCGACCGCTACTGGGCGTATCGTTTTATGCATGCGCTTGGTTCGCCCAACGTGTACGGTGCCGACGGTGCCTGCGAGGTAAGCAGACTTACCGGCTGGGAGCACAGTCTGGGCTACAGCCCCGCCTCCGACCTGGCGCATACCGATTGCATCATGTATCTGGGGCGCTCCATTGTCGATTCGTCGACGATGGGGGCCGTTGATGCGCTCAACGATGCCCGTCGACGTGGGGCTAAGATTATCGTGGTTGACCCCCGGCGCAGTGGCTCGGCTGCGCTTGCCGACCGCTGGCTGCGCGTACGCCCGGGCTGCGACTTGGCGCTGCTGTTGGGTATTGCCCATGTCTTGATTGCCGAGGACCTGTATGACCACGAGTTCGTGACCCGCTATACCACGGGTTTTGACGAGCTGGCACAGGCGGCCGCTGCTTGGACGCCCGAGTGGGCCGAGTCGATGTGCGACGTGCCGGCCGCAGAGATCGCCGCCACGGCGCGCGATCTAGCTGCCGCGGCGCCTGCTGCGGTGGTGGACGCCGGCTTTCATGGCGGCATTGGCATCGCGTATGCCAACAGCACCCAGACCGCGCGCGCGATTTGTCTGGTCGATGTGCTGCTGGGCTGCATCGGACACGCAGGCGGCGCGCTCAATCCACCTACACCGCTTGTGCTGGGCGACCTTGATCCCGCACGTTTTGCGACGCCGCCGGTGCCGCGCATATCCAAGCTGGGGTCCGAGCGCTATCCACTGGTCGATCCGGTGCGCGGCCTGTGCACGACCATCGGTCAGTCGATTCTGGCCGGGGACCTGCGCGGGCTGATCGTTTACGCCAGCAATCCCGGTGCGGGCTATGGCAACGCCGGGGCGTGGCTATCGATTCTGGAACAGCTCGACTTGCTTGTGACGATTGATATTCGTTGGTCCGAGACGGCGCGTGCTTCTGACTTCGTGCTGCCCGACGTGACGTATCTGGAGGCCGACCGCGGCGTGGGAACGGTGGCGGGCGTCAACGATGCGCGCGTGTTCTACCGCAACGCCGTGCTGCCCGTGCAGCATGACGGCACACGTCCCGGTCGGGAGATTTTTGCCGGTCTGGCGCAGGCGTGTGACGTGGGCGAGTATTTCCAGTTTACGTCTGACGATCTGGCGGCTGCCCAGGTGGCGCCTTTTGGGATCGATCTGGACGAGCTCAAGGAGCGCGGCTGGGCCGATACGGGCGTGGCGCTGCCGTCGCGCACGGGTGAGCCGGTGATTCCGCTTGCCGGCGGCAAAATTGCGCTGGCAAGCGACGTATGGGAACGAGTCGGCATGGGTCGTGTGCCCAACTGGATTGCGCCCATGGTGGAGCCCGGCCCAGGGATGTTTCGCCTCATTAGTGGCAACCGTCCCTTTGAGTCGCACACCTCGCGCAGGCTTGCGGCTCAAGGTGCCGCCGAGGCTGGATCGGACCTGGATGCCGTGCAGATGAATGCCGATGCTGCTGCGCACATGGGCATCGCCGACGGCGAGATCGTCGAGCTCGTGAGCGATATGGGCCGCGATCGCGTGCGCGTGGAGACGACGCCGTATCTGCATCCGGCGTGTATCTTTACGTCGGCCGCCCCCGGCGGACGTTCGTTTGGCGCCGATGCCGGCGGCGCTCAAGCCTTGGGCGTCGGCCCGCTCGACCATACACCGCTGCGCTGGGACCCGTTGACGGGCGCCGCGCTCACTCAGGAAAACGCCGTTCGCGTGGAAAAGATCGCGGCGCGCGAGGATAATAGCGATTGATTGACTCAGCCGATCGAATTGGCTGATAGTTTGACGTTCGAACGATTGATTCACCTTTGGTTTTGAAAGGCCGCACATGAGCGATAGCCAGAACATGTCCGATGAGGTACGCGCCCGCCTTCGCGCTATTCCTTCCGTCAACGAGCTGCTTGCCGAGTGGCCGGTGGTGAAGGCGGCGGGGGAGACCTGCGACGCGGTGGTCCATGCTGCCGTGACGGCCGAGCTCGACGAGGAGCGCGCTGCGATTCGTGCCGGTGCCGCCCCGCGTTCCAAGCGCGACCTGGCCTCGGCCATCGAGTGGCGTGCGCATCGCTCTGCGCTGCCGAGCCTGCGCCCAGCAGTTAATGCCACGGGTGTGGTCATCCATACCAACTTGGGTCGCGCCCCGCTCGCGGAGTCGGCCGCCAGGGCCGTGGCCGAGGTTGCGCGCGGGTACAGCACGCTCGAGTACAGTGTGGACACTTGTTCGCGCGGGTCGCGCAAGGAGCACGCCGCGCAGCTGATCCGCTCGCTCACCGGTGCCGAGGACGCGCTCGTGGTCAACAACAACGCCGCCGCGGTACTGCTGGTGCTGGCGACCCATGCCGCAGGCAAGGAGGTTATCGTCAGCCGCGGCGAGCTTGTCGAGATCGGCGGCAGCTTCCGCATCCCCGATGTCATGGCGGCTTCGGGCGCCAAACTCGTCGAGGTCGGCGCCACCAACCGCACACACCTGGGCGACTACGAGCGCGCTATCACGCCCGAAACGGCCATGATCCTCAAGGTTCATCCTTCCAACTATCGCATCGAGGGTTTTCACGAGGAGGTGGGCTCTCGGGAGCTTGCCGCTCTGGCCCACAAGCATGGTCTGCTGTTCTACGAGGACCAGGGCTCGGGCGCGCTGTTGCCCGACGACATCTTGGTGCGCGGCGGCGAAGAAACCACGCCGGCTTCGGTTTCGGCAGGGCTCGATATCGTGTCGTGCTCGGGTGATAAGCTGCTGGGTGCCGCGCAGGCGGGCATCATCATGGGCCGTCGCGATCTGGTCCAGGCCTGCGGGTCGCATCCGCTTATGCGTGCCCTGCGCCCGGGCAAGCTCGCACTGGCGGCGCTCGAGGCTACACTGCGCATTTACATGGATGGGGCGGATGTGGCCCATCGCGATATTCCGGTGCTCAGCATGCTTACGCTGCCGCAGGCTCATTTGGAGCGACGTGCCCGCAAGCTGCGCGATCGTATGGTCGCCGGGCTCGACAAGGCTGGCTACCCGTGTGCCGTTCAGGTGGAGATCGTCGAGGAATCGTCGACCCCTGGTGGCGGCTCGCTGCCTACCGTGGAGCTGCCCACCATGTGCGTTGCCGTGCGCCTCGTCGATGAGCGTCTTTCCGTTGACGCACTCAAGCGCTCGCTCGTCCAAGATTTCGACACGCCGGTCGTCACGCGCGCCTCGCACGATCGCGTCCTGTTTGACGTGCGCACACTCGTGGGTGACCGCGATATCGAGACGGCGGCATCGACGCTCGTCGCGTGCGTTGAGAAGGCGATTGCTCGATGAGCGAGGTTCAGGCGCTGGTGGAGTGTCCCGTTATCGTTGGCACGGCGGGCCACGTTGACCACGGCAAGTCGGCATTGATCGAGGCGCTGACCGGCAAGAATCCCGACCGTCTGGAGGTTGAGCGCCGTCGCGGTATGACCGTGGAGCTGGGCTTTGGCGAGCTGGCGCTGCCGAGCGGCAAGATCGTCGGCCTGGTCGACGTGCCGGGCCACGCGCATTACCTGCGCGCCATGGTGCAGGGCGCGACAGGCATCGACGTTGCCGTGCTGGTGGTCTCTGCCGTTGAGGGTGTAATGCCGCAGACGCGCGAGCACGTGCACGTGCTGGAGCTGCTGGGCGTCACGCATATGGTGGTGGCGCTGACGATGTGTGACCTGGCCGATGCCGAGATGACCGAGCTTGCCGAGCTCGATG
This sequence comes from uncultured Collinsella sp., assembly GCA_958421035.1. Classification (GTDB taxonomy): domain Bacteria; phylum Actinomycetota; class Coriobacteriia; order Coriobacteriales; family Coriobacteriaceae; genus Collinsella. The sequence goes on from CATZKS010000060.1 coordinate 10,913, forward strand.
TCGATGACTTTTTGTCGGGCACCGTGTTTGCGGGCGCGCCGATTGTGCCCGTGTCGTCTAAGACGGGCGAGGGGATCGACGGGCTGCTTGCGGTGCTCGACGAGCAGGTAAGTGCCTGCTGGGATGCCTGCCGCGACCGTGCCGAGCGCACCGATGCCGCGCCGCGCCTGCCGGTTGACCGCTGCTTTACGATTAAGGGCGTCGGCACTGTCGTAACGGGAACGCTGCACGATGCGCCGGTTGCGGTGGGCGACGAGCTGATGGCTTTGCCGTCGCGTACGGTCTGTCGCGTGCGCGGGATTCAGGTGCATGGCGATACGCCGCGCGCGCTGCCTGGTCAGCGTGTGGCGCTCAACCTAGTTGGTGACGGTGCCGCGGCGCTTGACCGTGGCGAGATGCTGGGCGTTGCGGACCGCTTTGGCCAGACGTTGCGCTTTATGATGACGTTCACCTACCTCGGCCGCGAGGGCGCCAAGCCGCGCGTGCTCGAGTCGGGCGCGCGTGTGCATGTGATGGCCGGCACGGCCGAGGTCGTCGGCCGCATCATGCTATTGGAGGGCGAGGCCCCCATGGCGGTGGGCGAGACCCGTACCGTGCAGGTGCGCCTGGATGATCCGCTGCCGCTGCGTGCCGGAGACCATGCCGTGGTGCTGTCGTATTCGCCCGTTATGCTCATCGGCGGCGGGCGCGTGCTGCTTTCGCGCTGCCGTCGCTCGCGCGAGCTTTCTGCCGGCGAGCGCGCACTGTTTGTGGCGCTTGAGTCCGGCGATACCGCGGGCGGTGTGGGCGCTTGGCTGGCGCTGCAGATGCTGCCAGTTACGGCGGTTGATGTTGCCGACGCTTTGGATCTTGGTGTCGGCGAGGTCGATGCCGCACTGCGCGGGTTGGTGGCGCAGGGCTCCGTTCGCAAGCTTGCCGTGGGTGATGCGGACCTCTTGGCGGACACCGTGGTGCTCGACGCTGCGATGGATTCACTGGCGGCGACCCTGTCAGCCATGCACGCGGCGGCCCACAAGGAAACGGGCTTTACGCCTGGCGCCGTTGCCCATGCTGCGTGGCCTGCCGCTGATGAAGGCGTTGCCGCGGCTCTGATTGCCGAGGGCTGCTCGCGTGGCGTGTGCGCCGCCGAGGGCGCCGAGGTATTCGATCCGCATTCGGCCGCCGCGGCGGCACGCGTGGTGCGAGAGGCTTGCGAACGTATCGTTGCCTTGCTGGACGAAGCTGGCCTCGATGCACCGACGTTGCCCGAGGTGGGCGAGCAGCTGCAGCTCGATCGCGACACCATGACGCGTGCCCTGCGCGAGCTTTCGCTCAACCGCTCGATTGTTAAGGTCGAGCGCGACGTTGCCCTGTCTGCTGCCGCCGAGGCCCATGCGCGTGAGCTCGTCGCCGCCGCCATTGAGGCAGCCGGCGGCGCAGCCACCACGAGCGTGCTGCGTGAGGCCCTGGGCGTGTCGCGTAAACGCGCCATCAGCATCTTGGAGCACCTGGATGCCGTGCGCTTTACGGTGCTCGACAAGGATGCCGGTGGTCTGAGGTCCCTACGCTAGGCCGGTTACCCGCTCCCGCCTCCTCAGTTGCGGTGAAATAGTTCCTGTTTTTGGGGTCTTGCAGCCTAAGCAAGAACTATTCCACCGCAACTTCTTGCTCGTCTTTTTGGGATGGGGCCCGCTCGGTTTGGTAAAATACCGCCGCACTTGGGAACGGATGGGCTCCGGTGGGCTCCGCGGTCCTCAAAACCGTTGCGAGGCGTGCAAAACGTCTTGGATGTGTTCGATTCACATACGTTCCCGCCATACGCTACCAGCGCTTTTGTGCTCGCGGTCTTGCTGCGTGCCGCAAAGGCGCTGTTTTGTTTTTGCATGGGTTTGCCGTGTCGTTTGCCTTGTCGCCTACGGTAATTGGTCCCGTGCGTTGGGCTTTGAACGTGCCGATGGAGGTGTTTTGCCGTATGACTACCGTAAGACGTGCCGATCTTTCTTGTGTCGTCCAGGCGGGCGGGCTGTCCTCACGCATGGGCTGCGATAAGGCGCGCATGTCGTTTTGCGGCGAGCCGCTTAT
>CATZKS010000061.1 GCA_958421035.1 uncultured Collinsella sp.
GAGCTGCGCGCCGCGCGCGGCAAGGTCTTCGACCACAGCCCCGAGGTTCGTCGCTACATGGGCATCGAGCAGTACTAGGTAACGGGGAAAGCATTCACCTTCGATTCGCAAGCGTGTCGTGTGAGTCAAAAAAGCGGGCCGCGCCGGGGATTTCCGGCGCGGCCCGCTTGGTATCGCGCATAGATTGGTAAGGTTGCGGAGCCAGCGGCTTACTTGGCGTCGTAGGCCTCGGCATCCCACCAGTCGAGTTGGGCGATGTTGTCGCGGATGTGCTGGCAGCTCTTGTGGAAGCCTTCGAGCTCGTGCTCGGAAAGGTCGAGTGTGTAGACCTCCTCGACGCCCTCGGCACCGATCACGCACGGCAGGGAGGTGAAGATGCCCTCCTCGCCATACTGGCCGGTCATGAGCGTGGAGGCGGAAAGCACGGCGTGCTCGTTGTGCAGCACGGCGGCGCAGACGCGCGCGGCGGAGTTGGCGACGGCGTACTCGGTGCACTGCTTGCCCTGGTAGGTCACATAGCCGCCCTTGCGCGCGAGCTCCTCGACCTCCATGTGGTCAAAGGCGTACTTGTCGGGGTTCTCGGCCTGAAGCTCGTTGAGGCTCTTGCCGGCGATGGTCGCGGCCTTAAAGGCGGCCAGCTGGCTAAAGCCGTGCTCGCCGATCATGTAGGCGTCAATGGACTTGGGGCTCACACCGACCTTCTTGGAGATCTCGGTGCGCAAGCGGGCGGAATCCAGGCCGCAGCCCGAGCCGATGATCTTCTTGGGATCGTAGCCGGTCAGATGCCACAGCTCGGTGCACACGACGTCGCAGGGGTTGGAGATGCTTACGAAGATGCCGTCAAAGCCGGCGTCGACGATGCGCTTGGCAAAGGTGCGGGCGGCGTCGGTGGTAAAGAACAGCTCGCCGTCGCGGTTGCCGGCGGCCAGCGCGACCTTGCCGGCAGCGTTGACGATGACGTCGCAGCAGGCCAGCTCCTCGTAGTGGTCGTAGCAGTTGACGATCTTGGTGTTGTACGGGACAAACGAAAGGGAGTCGCGCAGGTCCTGGACCTCGGACGTCACCTTGGCCTCGTTGATATCGCACAGGTACAGCTCGTCGGCGATGCCCTGCATGAGCAGGCTGTTGGCGACATGTGCTCCTACGTGGCCCTGGCCGACCACACCGATCTTACGCGTCTGGTACATATATGTATCCCTTCGGCCGAGTTTTTCGCGTCGAACCATTGTAGCGTCCTGCCGCCACTTTGCTAGGCTAAAGCGCCGTAGATTTTTGGGACATGCCTTAATCTCTACTTTTGGAGTGATTTGGGTCGCTGACGGCATCGCTGGGTGATGTGCTCGCGCGGATGGGGCCGCTCGTTGTACCATAGCTGCAACTGACTCGTAAGGAGCATCCATGCCCATTCGCATCCCCGACGCCCTCCCTGCCGCCGCGCAGCTCGAGAGCGAGAACATCTTTGTCATGACCGAGTACCGCGCGCTGCACCAGGACATCCGTCCGCTGCGCGTGCTCATCCTTAACCTCATGCCCACCAAGATCGCCACCGAGACGCAGATCATGCGCAAACTCTCCAATACGCCGCTGCAGGTTGAGGTGGATCTGCTGCGCACCAAAACGCACGAGGCCACGCATGTGAGTGCCGGCCACCTGGAGACGTTCTACCGCACGTTCGACGACATCCGCGACATCCACTACGACGGCCTGATCATCACGGGCGCGCCCGTGGAGCAGATGCCGTTCGAGGAGGTCGACTACTGGCCCGAGCTCTGCCAGATCATGGATTGGTCCACCACGCACGTGCACTCTACGCTGCACATTTGTTGGGGCGCGCAGGCCGGTCTGTACCATCATTACGGTATCCAGAAGTACGACCTGCCGGCAAAGGCGAGCGGCGTGTTTGAGCATTATCTGGTGAAGCCGCAAAGTCCGCTGGTCCGCGGCTTTGACGACCGTTTCTATGCCGTGCATTCGCGCAACACCGAGGTGCGCCGCGAGGACGTGGAGGCCGAGCCGCAGCTTGAGGTCGTGGCCGTGTCCGACGAGGTGGGCCTGTATATCGTCAAGTCGACCGACAGCCGCCGCTTCTTTGTCTTTGGCCATCCCGAGTACGACACCGACACGCTGCGCCTGGAGTACGAGCGCGACGTGAAGCGCGGACTCAACCCCCAGGTGCCGGCGCATTACTTCCCGGGCGACGATCCCGCCGCCGAGCCGCGCAACGTCTGGCGCAGCCAGGCTCAGCTGCTCTACACCAACTGGCTCAACTACTACGTCTACCAGACCACGCCCTACGACCTGGCCCGCGCCGGCGAGGAGCACTAGGCTGTGATGGTACTGCTGTAGCCGTGGCTGATGTGGCGGCGGTTAGGCGCTGATGATGTTGGGTAGCGGCAGGTCGTGGGCATCGGTGGGGACGTGGTTGATGCGTTGTTCGTCGAAGGCGATGCCGACGATTTGACATACGGGCGAGAGCATGGGCAGGTAGCGGTCATAGCAGCCGCCGCCGTAGCCCAGGCGCGCGCCGGTTTGATCGAAGGCCACGAGCGGCACAACAATCATGTCGAGTGCTTCGGCAGGCACGATGGGGAAGCGGTCGCTGTCGATGTCCGTGGCCGCGAAGGCCCTCGCGGGGTGGGCGATAAACGGAGCCGCGGACGCATCGTCGGCGGCAACTGCTCGCATGCACATGCGCTGGCCACAAGCTGCGGCATCAATTGCCGAGAGCATGCACGGATAGGCCACGCGCCAGCCGCGTTTGGCGGCCGCAGCGGCAAACGCGGCTGGGTCGACTTCGGAGCCCATCGCGGCATAGATGGCAACGGTGTGCGGCGCCGCGGCATCCAAGCGATCCAACAGCTCAACAAGCCGCGCGCAGATAACGGCAGACTTCGCTGCCCGCAAGTCCAAATCAAGAGCATCACGCCGAGCAATCACCGCCCGCCGCAACTCAGCCTTGTCCATCCCAACCTCCTCTAGCAAACTTGCCAAAAAGGGACAGGTTTATTTTGGCGGGTTTTATCTGTGCTGTGATGGGCGTCTGCGGCGGTTTGTCTCGATCTGTAACAGTAACTCGGCAAAATTGGACCTAGTTGTTACAGATTGAGACAAAAGGTCGGCGTCGTCTGGAAACGTCTCGATCTGTAACATCTGGAGCCGATATTGCCGTCTAGATGTTACAGATTGAGACAAACCGCCGCGGTGGGCTGCGCCGCCCCGCTCATGCCGCAGAAAAAAGGTAGATTATCGGGCATGTCCCAAAAATCTACCTTTAGTGCGTTAGCCCAGCAGGTCGATGACGTTGAAGCCGGCGTTGCTCTTGGCGATGACGTCGCGGCCGCCAAAGACGCAGGTGGGCGACTCGGCTGCGATGCGCGTTACGTCGGCGCCGAGCGAGCGAAGCTCACCGGGCGTGGCGGCGAGCATCTGGGCGCGGCGCTCCTCGCGCGCATGCGGATCGAGCCCGGCCAGGTAGGTCGTGTTGCGGCGCTTGGTGAGCGCGTACGGCTTCACCGGCGCGTCCATGCCGCTCACGCAGCTCACGATAAAGCCCTCAAAGGCGGCCTCGTCGGGATCAAAGCTGCCGAGCCATTCGCCCGCGCGCGCCACGCGCTCAATCGAGGGGTCGATTGCCGGGTCGCGATAGGTGTAGAACGCCGCCTGACGCTCGCCGGCCGCGCGGAATCCGCAGCCGTACGCGCCGCCCTTAACGCGGATCTCGTTCCACAGATAGTCGTAGGAGAGCGCGTTGGCGGCAACCGCCCAGGCGCCCGTCACGTCGATGCCCAAGCGACGCGGGTCGCACGCGCTTGCCGCAAAACAGATGTCGCTGGGGATGACAAAGGCCTCGTGGCGGTCGCACGGCGTCGGCACCACGAGCGCGTTGCGGCCGGCATCGGCGCCGTCGCCAGCGCCCAGCTCCAGGTCGCCCGCGGCGGCCCAGTATGCGTTAAAGTCCTCGTCGCTGCCGGTAAAGCTCGCCAGGCAGCCATCGGCCACAAAGATGCGGCCTGCCAGCTCGGCAAGCTTGGTACGCAACCCGTTCACGCGCTCGTCAAAGTGGTCGAGCAGGTCGCGCAGGAACAGATAGAAGTCCACGCCCGAAAGCTGCTCGCGCACCACGGCCGAAGGCGAGCTGTAGCTCATCGCGCGACCGAGCGCCGCCGAGTGGCCGTTGTTGATAAAGCCCTGCTCAAGCCCAATGCGAATCTGTGTGAGCACGTCGCGCACGCGGTCGGCGTCGGCATCTGCCAAAAGCGTGCTCGACCATACCTCGCGCGGCAGACTCGCCAGCGCATCGATCTTCTCGGACAGGGCGCCGGCGCTCACCAGCAGGTAGGGGCGCACGCCGTCCACTTCGGGCTGCGTCATGACCTCGGTCGTAAAGCTCAAAAAGCCGAGCTTGCCAGCGAGCAAGTTGTCGAGTTCCTCGGCCGAGTGCTCGCGCGTGGGCAGCTGCTTAAGCAGGCGGCAGAGCAGTGTCACATAGGGCAGGTCCTCAAACGCGACGCAGTTCAGGTCGAAATACTGCATGGCGTAGGCCAGACGGTTGGTGGGGATGCCGTGGCGCAGGCAGGGGATGGGCACGGTCGTGTCCACGATCAGTGGCGGCTCGGGGCGCGCCTCGCCAATGTCGGACACGCGCAGGCGCGGCAGCGTGGCCTTGGCCTCGGGTGTGTCTTCCGCCTCCTGCGCGGCACGCAGCGCGGCCGTGCGCTCGACCACGTCGGTCAGCTCGGCATCGGTCATGGCATCGCGCTTGGCTGCCAGCTCGGCGGCCTCGGCACCCTCCGAACCCTCGGCGGCGTCCACCGGCACCAGCTCGACCAGTGCCATGTGGTCGTTTTCCAGCACCAGCTCGCGCAGCAGGTCCTCAAAATAGCTGCCGTCCAGCTCGCTACGCAGCTCCTCGTACACCGGGCCGTACTTGAGCGCCAGCGTCGCGGCGTCGTCATCGTAGAGCCAGGTGCTCAGCGCGTCGCACGCAATGGCCACGCCGTCGGCGATGCCATAGTCACGCTGGCGCAGGTCGTACTCGTTGCTGCTGATGATGGCTTCCAGACGCTCGCGCGGAGCTCCGTGCTCGCACAGGTCGCGGCAGGCGTCCTGGAACACGCGACGCAGCTCGCGCGCCACACCGGGCTGTGCGTTTTGCAGCATGATGAGCTCGTAGGGCTGCAGGCTCTCGGCCGCGGTGTAGCTCACCACGTTGCCGCCCAGGCCGGCGGCCAGAATGGCCTTCTTAACCGGCGCTTCGTTGGAGCCCAGCAGCGCCTCGAACAGGATATCCGCCGCGATCGTGCGCTTGCGGTCGAGCGCGCTGCCCAGCACAAGGCCCAGGCCCACCAGGGCGTTCTCGGGTGTGGTGGCCATCTCGATGCGCTTGTACTCGCAGGTCACGGGCGCCTGCGCGTCCAACGGATTGGGCGCCAGCGTGGACGGGTCCTCGCCGGCGGCAACGGCAGCGTCCATGCGGCGGCTCGCGGCACTCGGCTGCGACAGATAGCGCTCGTCCAAAAAGGCCAGTGCGCGGTCCACGTCCAGGTCGCCGTAGAGCGTGATGTAGGAGTTGGAGGGATTGTAGTGTCGCGCGTGCGTGTCCAGGAACTGCTCGTAGGTGAGCGCGGGAATCGCGCGCGGGTCGCCGCCGCTCTCGTGCGCATAGGCGGTGTCGGGATAGAGCGCGGCGTTGACGGCATCGTCCAGCACGCTCATGGGGTCGGACAGCGCGCCCTTCATCTCGTTGAACACCACGCCGTTATAACGCAGCGTGCCCTCGTGCAGGCTCGCGGCGCTGCTGTCGCCGTCGCCCTCCGGCAGGTCCAGTTCGTAGTGCCAGCCCTCCTGCTCAAAAATGGTGGGCTTGGTATAGATGGCCGGGTTGAACACCGCGTCCAGGTACACGTCCATCAGGTTGTACAGATCCTGCTCGTTGGTGGTGGCAACGGGGTAGATGGTCTTGTCGGGGTAGGTCATGGCGTTGAGGAACGTCTGCATGGAGCTCTTGATCAGGTCGACAAACGGCTCCTTGACGGGAAACTTGGCCGATCCGCACAGCACCGAGTGCTCAAGAATATGGAACACGCCGGTGGAATCGGCCGGCGGCGTTTTAAAGCCAATGGCAAAGGCCTTGTTTTCGTCGTCGCACGCCAGGTACAGCAGGCGAGCACCCGAGACAGTGTGGCGCAGCACGTAGGCGTCCGAATCGAGCTCGGGCACGGTCTCGCAACGCTCGATGGCAAAACCGTGGCAGGTGGTGCCGGGTACCAGCAGCGCGGCGGCAGCGGCGCGCGGGTCGGTTGAGGTGGTGGGCATATGCAGTCTCCTTTGACGCCCCAGCGGGGGCGAATCGAGTCGAATCCTCGAAAGTATACCCATATGGGGCTGCGACCCTGCGGCGAACTGAAGACGATGCAGCCGGATTGGGCATAGGCCCCGCGTGACCGCCGCACGAGCGTGGAAATTTGGACACTCGCCAAACGAGCGTGGATTTTCGGACGAAATCGACCGCCAAAAGCCCAAAAACCGTCCAAATATCCACGCTCATTTTCCGACCGTCCAATAATCCACGCGCGTCCATCACTCACGTATCTCTCATCTCTCATTCGTCACTAATACGAGAGATAACAGAAAGACGAGAGATAAATATGAGAGATAACTGAGCAGCAAAGAGACAAGAAATCACGGTATTGTCTCAATACTGATTGTTCTACCAGCAAAAACATGTTTAAATGAAACAGATGGTAGATATCTTATCTCTCATCTTTCACTCATCTCTAATACGAGAGATAACAGAGAGACAAGAGATAATTACGAGAGATAACTGAGAGACGAAGGAAATCTATTCGCGGCATTCTCCGCCGGGCCGAGCGAAAGGACATGCAGATGAACGAAAACGAGCTGACCGGTCTGCTCGAGTCTTTAAGGCGCATGGGCTCGGACGATCTTAACGTTGAGGTCAAGGAGAGCGCCACGACGCTTTCCCGCGACGTATGGGAAACGGTTAGCGCATTCGCGAATACCACTGGCGGAATTATCGTGCTCGGCGTGAGCGAGCGCGCGGGCTTTGTCCCGGTTGAGAACTTTGAGACCGAGAAGGTGCTCAACCAATTCGTAGCGGGCATGGGTGATGCCGGCGGTCGCGGAAAACTGGCCAATCCGCCCAAATACACCATTGAGCGCGTGGAGCTCCAGGGCACCGTGGTTCTGGTCATCACGATTGAGGAGCTCGACCCGTCGAGCAAGCCTTGCTATGTCATAGAGCGGGGCGCTCAAGGTGGCAGCTACAAGCGCATCGATGACAAAGACGTGCCGCTTTCGTCGACCGAGGTCCTGTCCTTGTCATCGTATGAACGGGCGAGCCCCAGTGATCGCGATGCAGTGCCCGGCGCGGTCGCAGGCGATCTTGACGAGGCCCTGGTCGACCGCACGATAGAGCGTGCTTTCTCACTGACACCTCGTGCGATGCGCGGCGCGCCGGACAAGAAAACGAAGCTGGAGCGCCTGAATTTCCTCGACTCCCAGGGCAATGTCACTAAGGCCGGACTCCTGGCTGCGGGTGCCTATCCTCAGCAGTTCTATCCCAAGCTCTTTATCGATGTGGCGGTCTATGCCGGAACGCAGAAGGGCGCGGCGGGGTCGTTGAGGTTCATGGACCGTACGATCTGCGAGGGGACGTTGGGTGAAATGATTTCGGATGCCGTCGCGGCAGTCGCCAAGAATTTGCGGCGAATTTCGACGATCCAAGGCGTCTCGCGTGTCGACTCGCTGGAGATTCCCGAGGAAGTCCTGCGCGAGGCAATCGCCAACGCCGTAATCCACCGAGAATACGGAGATCGGTTCTGTGGGCAGTCGATCGCTGTTGACGTCTTTGATGACCGTATCGAGGTGACGAACCCCGGCGGCCTATACGGAGGAAAGACTCGCGAGAACCTGTTTGACGGCAGCTCCCGATGTCGCAATGCGACGCTTGTGAAGCTCATGTCGCTTGTCCCATTGCCCGACGGTGCGGGCTCTCCTGCCGAAGGCAACGGGTCGGGCATTCCAATGATGCTCGATGCCATGCGTGCGCAAGGTCTGGCCGAGCCATTGTTTTGCCCGGGTTTCGACCGGTTTAAGGTTGTCCTTTACCGAGCGAAGGTTGAGCAAATCGATCATGGCGGGGACTTAATTGTGGCGGCACTCAAGCGCAACGGCGAACTGGGAACACGTGAACTGGCAGAATGCACGGGACTCACCGTCTCCCAGGTTAGGGCACGCGTCAATGCGCTCATCGCACAGGGCGAGCTTGAACCTACGGCGTCGGCGACAAGCCGCAACCGTAAATATCGACTGTCGGAGCGCGTGGGATAGATGCGTTAGTGGACGAGGCGACCCAATAATCGACCCTCGATTGGCGTCCATTAAGGTAAAGCGGTTGTTGCCCAGTCGACGGTGATGCTAAAGACTCGGCTTACGCCGGCATGGCCCCGAACCCGTCTATCAGGAACAGCCTGAGAACCAGCTTGATGACATTTCCCGGTTTGACTTCAGCCGTGCCAAAGACGTGGTGCTCGGCGAGCTCGCTGGAGTATGCATAGATGTCGCGGATAAGGTCCGCGCCCGAAAGCGTAAACATGTAGCCTGCGTCCGAAAGCGCATTGGGTGCGGCGGGCAACTTGGCTATGTAGCAGAACGTTTGCAGGTCGGGCGCCATAACGTCCTGGTAGCCAAGATGGCTGCCGTCTTCTTGTGCGGCGAGTTCCAGCTGGCGTACTCGATCCAGCGCCGCTGCCAGCACAAAGCTCGGCGTGGGCGCATTGACGTCCTCCGTGCTCGCCACGAGCCTGCCCGCTGCCTGCGTGACAAGCCAGGCGACCTCGCGCTGGCAACGCACGGCCTTGCGCGTAACTGGCTTGATGGACGAAGAAGAAACGCTCCCCTTAGGCGGATTCGAAGCAGCCATAAGACCCTCCCATGAACAATCCGGCCCAATAAGTCCGGATGAAACACGTGCTACATCAGTATACAGGGGAGTGAGATGGAAAAAACGGAGTCGGCAGCGTGAACTGCCGGCTCCGGATTGCTTGCCTTAGAGGTCGTACACTTCGACCATAGCTTCGCCAATGCGATGGGGCACGCCGGTGACGAGTGCGTTGCCCATGCAGAAGGCTCGATGGCCGTCAGTCATGCCCGTATCGGTCCAGCCTTTCGGGAATCCCTGAAGCTGATCGAGCTCGTCGGGAACAAGACGGCGGAAACGGCCATCGGGACATTCGATGACGTGCTTGAAGCGGCTCGCTCCCGTGCCGCCTTCTCCTGTGAGGATGGTGCGGCTCGGCTTGTCGGTAGCATCCGGGAAGCTCATGGCACCCTCTGAATACGTATACGTAAAGCCGGTTTTCTTATTGGTGCGTTCCTCGCGCTTGCTGCCCTTGAGGTAGCGCCAGTCGGGAAGTTTCTCGTCAGAGATGTAGAACTGCTCCGGAACAACCGCCTCATTGACAAGGACATCGCCAAGCACGCGGCGCTCGCCGTGGTAGTCCTCGGCGAAGTCGCAGGTCAGAACGTGGCAGCTCTGCATGACGCCGGCACTCTTGAACTGAGAGGTCTTTTGGCCAACGCCAAAACGAGTCGAGTTCTCGTAAGGATCGGGTAGAACATCAAGCTCGGCCATTTCGTCAGGATAGATGGCGGGAAAGGCCTTCGCCATGACGCCATTGTGCATGCGATCGACAAGATTAACCTTGCCGGCGTTCTTCTCGCAGAAGATGTAAACGCGCTTGCGACGCTGGGGAAAACCGTATTCCGCGGAGTTGACCACGCGCCATTCGACGGTGTAGTCGAGGTCGGCAAGGCAGCTCAAGATAATGGCGAAATCGCGACCGCGCTGTGACGCGGGCGACTTGAGCAGACGGTCAACGTTCTCAAAGAGACCGAAGCGCGGCTTCTTCATCTCGAGGAAGTGATAGATGTCCCACCACAGGACACCCTTCTTGCCCTCGATGCCGTGCGCCTGATTGAGAGGACGCGCGACAGAGTAGTCTTGGCAGGGAAAGCCACCGACGACCATGTCGACACGGGGAATTTCAATCTCGCCGGCTTCAGCCTGCTCTAAGACCTTATTGATATCTTCGTTGACAACGGAATCTTCGCCAAAGCGGTCCATGTAGCAACGTGCCGCAAACTGACGCGACTTGGTTCCGGGCGGTTCCCACTGGTTGGCCCAAATGGTGCGAAAGGGCCCGGCGGGCTTCATGTAGAAATCTGGATAACGAGGGTCAGCGTAGCCTTCGAGGCCTAAACGGAATCCGCCGACGCCAGCAAAAAGCTCGGCGATTTTGACCTCTGACATACTCACTCCCCCAAATCGCTGCAAATGCAAAGATCAAGGGTACAGAAATCGGGTTGCAAATGGAAGATCCCCTAGGGGATCTTCACGGTATAACCCGAATTTACAGTAGCATACATATTAGATCATGTCTTATTTCGAGAGGATTTGCCATGTCCAAGAAGCATCTCGACTTCAAGCGCATGCTTGACGATACTGATTTTTCTGACCCTTCAAGCATCGAGCGGTATGCTGCCAATCTCGACGGGATGACGTTTCGCGATATTCTTGAGCTTGGCATTGCGCCGGAGGGGGAAAGTGCGCCCAAGGACTTTGGGTCCAAGAAGTACAAGGGCGGTATGGGAACCCTGATCGAGGAGCGTTACTTTGGCTACAAGGCCAACAGCGATGATCGGCCAGACTTTCCCGAGGCGGGCGTTGAGCTCAAGGCAACGTGTTTTGACGTACTCAAAGACGGCCGTAAATCTGCCGGCGAGCGTCTCGTTCTGACAATGATTCCCTATGACCGTCCTGTTTCGCTCGACTATGAAAGCTCGCATCTCAAGACCAAGCTCAGCAATATTCTGCTGATTTACTACGGCCGCGATCGTTCTATCGACAAATACGACCAGCGCATTGAGCGTGCAGTCATGGTTCGTCTGCCCGAAGAGGACATGAAGATCATTCGCGCCGACTACGAGAAGATCATTTCGTACATTCAGGACGGTCGCGCGGATGAGCTGTCGGAGGGCATGACTACCTACCTGGGCGCCTGCACAAAGGGTGCAACCGAGGCCACGATGTGGGTTGACCAGTACTACGAGTACTTCAATACCGATACGGGCGAGATCGAGCGCCGTCGCGCAAAGCGTCGTGCCTTTTCGCTCAAGCGCTCGTACATGGACTACGTGCTTCACACCTATGTTCTCGGTGCCCCACGCGTCGGCGAGAGCATCGTTCAAGCTGGCGATGAGTCCATTGATTTCGAAAGCTTCGTTACTGCGCTTGTCGAGCGCCACTATGGCGAAACCGATCGTCAAATCGCGGAGCAGTACGGACTGGAATACACGGGCAACAAGGCCCAATGGACGACGCTCGTTTATCGCATGCTCGGCATAAAAAACAATGCTGCCGAGGAGTTCGTTAAGGCTGGGATTAACGTCCGCGCTTGTCGCGTTAATAAGAGGGGACACATCGAGCAGGCAATGTCCTTCCCTCCGTTTGAGTTTAAGCAGCTAATCAACGAGGATTGGGAAACGTCTTCCTTCCGTGCACGCCTTGAGACCAGCCGTTTCTTCTTCGTCGTGTTCCGTGAGGACCACGAGGGGATGTGGCGCCTTGACCGCTGCCTATTCTGGGCAATGCCGGCAAACGAAATCGAGGGCCCCGCAAAGGCTTGCTGGGATGAGACGCGAAAGGTCATTCGCAAGGGCGTTGAGCTCAATCCGTATCGGGATGCGAGCGGAAAGCTCAAGGTGACCAACAATCTGCCCGGTATGGCGGATAACCCGATTGTCCACGTTCGCCCGCATACGTCAAAAGCGGCTTACAAGTTTTCCGATGGAACAGAGATCGGTGACATCGCAAGGAACGCTTACGAACTGCCCGACGGGCGCTGGATGACGAAGCAATCGTTCTGGTTCAACAAGGGCTACCTGGAGCACATTCTGGGGCTGTAGCGTTTTGGGCTTGTTTAACGATTGAGTTCCTGCTCCTCAGTGCCTCGATGTCATCTCTACAAATAAACCCCCTCACCGAGTTGCCTGTGGAACTCGGCGTGATGGTCGCGTGCCCAGGTAAAGAGCGCCTGGTCAAAGTCGGTGCGCGTGGCTGGGATGCCAAAGACGCCGGCAACCTCGACGCGCACAAACTCCAGTGCCGGCAGCTTGTTGATGGCAGTGAGGGCAAACGGGGACGAGGGCTCCTCGAACAGATAGCGGCTGCCTTGCAGCGCGTCGCAACTGGTGCACGTGTTGCCGAGCGACGGGGCTTTGGAGGCTCGTGCGCCTACGGGCTTGTAGCCGCAGCGCTTATGAAGGTAGTCGCGGATCTCGCTCGGCACGCAGCCGAGAGCGGGCACGATGGCGAGTGCGTTGGCGTTGGCCGTGTCGATGGCAATGTGCCCGGCTTCGTTGGGCGCGTGCGCGATGGCGATGCACTCGTCGCTATCGGTTCGATAGGGAATGCCGAAGGCCGCGACCGAGGTCTCTTTGTGACACTTCCAGCACTCGCGCTTGCCCAGTACTAGATATATATACGGCGCAGAGGGGTCGGATCGGTCAATACCGGGCAGCCACTCGGCAAAGGGCTCGGGGTTGACGCCGCTGGGTACATACCAGATTTTCTTGGTCCGGTCCCATTTGGCGCCCAACGCCTTGGCTTCTTCTTTGTGCGAAAAGGGAACATCGAGCTCGGTGCGCATGGTGGCTCCTTGGTGCTGCAGGTGTAAGTGGCTCAAGGATACCGCGGGGCGCAGACATCGTGGCGTTTTGCCGAGAAGCTGTGGTGCGGACTGATTGGTTATACCGATGGATAGATCGGCAAGTAGATGGTCGGCTTTTGGCCAGTTGGGCGGTTGGAGCTGCCAGCTGATTTGGCGACATAAAACAAAACAGCCCAGAGGACATAGCCTCTGAGCTGCGAACATTTGGTG
>CATZKS010000062.1 GCA_958421035.1 uncultured Collinsella sp.
CAGATTCATCATGGCAACCATAAGTTTCCCGCCAAAGCCCACGGGCTTGCGGGTGTTTTCAAAGAACGACATCAGGCCCCTCCGATTTCGTGCATTCCGCATAAGTCAACGGGAACGAGGCCTTCAGCACCGTGCTTTTCTGCACCGCCCAGCCGTTTTGACGCAGAAAACGTAGGTATTCCTCGCTTGTCCATCTGCTGTAGAGGGGGAATCCCGCCATACTCATGAAAAAGGCTTTTGCCTTGCCGGAAACCGAGTTCCCCGCGTGGGTGAAGGTTGGCGCGATGAGCACGCCGTCGTCCTTCAGCACCCGCCTGATTTCTTGCAGGGCCTTTTCCGGATGCGGCACTATGTGAAGCGCGTTGGACACGATCACCACTTCGAAGGACTTCTGTGCATAGGGCAGGCGGAACATATCTTGTACGGAAAAGTGCAGCTTTGCGGATTGATTGTCCCGCTTTGCTTCAAGGATCATCTTTGCAGAGGCGTCCGTAGCCTCGATGTGCGCCGCCGCATTCACGATGCTCTTTGCGATAAGCCCCGTGCCGGTGGCAACCTCCAGTACGGTTTTTGCTTTCACTACCGGCCGGATCAGCCCATACATCTTCTCATACGCCGCCCGGTCGTTTCGCATGAAACGGTCATACCAACCGGCGTTCTTGTCCCAGAAACCCTCGCGTTCGTGCATGGCTGTCGCCCCCAAACAGTTAGAGCCATCTAACTATAACACACGAATCATGCAGTAAGATGAGGCTAACTTTAATTTCTTGGCTAAGGCGCATCTCTCTGACCCTTTGAATCGCCCCTTTTCACGCCACCCGCTACGAACCCCGGCGGAAACCAGGGAGTGATTAAAGGAGCGACCTGCGGTTTTGCGAATCAATTGAGTCATTCCCGAAACCGCGAATTAAGGGCCTGATTCGCTCAAATTGCGCACGAATCAGCCCTCGGGCGGTACGACGCGACACGCATCGACAACACTCGGACTGGATTAGTCATCGAGTGGGAGTAGTAATAGAACATTTGCTCTTGTTTTTCATACGGTTTCATACGGTTCCGATGGCGACCGATGGGGACGTTTCGCAACCGCCGCACCTGCAAGCCGCATGGTTTCACAATCGGGCAAGAACTCAGAAGGCTCCTCGTGAAAAACGAGGAGCCTTCTGAGTTCTTCGGCGCGGGCGGATTGGGACCCGCTGCCGATCTAGAGGCACTCGGTCAGAATCTGGAACACCTCGCTGCGCTCCAGTTTCTTGGCGCAGCCGCCGGTGAGCACGCAGGTGTCCGCAACCTTGCGCAGCGTCTCGTCGGACGCGTCGGAGCCCATCTCGGCGAAGCTCGTGGGAAGCCCCATCTCGCCGATGAACGTTTGCAGGCGGTCGATGCCTTCGAGCGCCACCGTAAGGTCGTCTTTGCCCTCGCCGTCGACGCCCCATACCTCGCGCGCCCAGCGGGCGAACTGCGCGGGCGCCTCGGGGGCCAGGTGGCGGTAGAGCGCAGGGTGGATGACCGCGAGGCCCATTCCGTGGTTGGTGTGGGTGTACGCGCCGTACTGGTGCTGGATCATGTGCGCCTGGAAGTCCGTTGACTTGCCGATCTTGAGCACGCCGTTCTCGGCCATGGCGGAGTCGTATACGAGCTCGCTTCTGGCATCGAGGTTCTGGTCGTCGTCCGCGATGATCCGCATGTTGCGGATGACGTTACGCTGGATGGCGAGGTTGATGTCGTCGGTGACGTTGCGTCCGCGCGGGCTTCCGAAATAGCTCTCCATGCAGTGCGAGAGCGTGTCGAACGCGCCGCTCATGAACTGCGCGTGCGGTACGGTGAGCGTGAGCGCCGGGTCGAGCGCCGCCCACATGGGCATCGCCCCCAGATAGGCGCCCTTCACGTGTGTCTCCTCGTTGGTGATGACGGCCCCGTTGTTCTGCTCGGCGCCCGTGCCGGAGAGTGTCACGATGCAGCCCATGGGGATGAACGAGCTCGGCATCTTGCCGTCGGCGTGCTCGAATTTCTCGATGCCCTCGTCAAGCATCGCCTGCGCGGAGACCACCTTGCAGCAGTCGAAGACCGACCCGCCGCCGACGGCGAGAATGAAGTCGACCTGCTCCTCGCGTGCGAGCGCGGCGCCTTCCTGGCACTTCTCGTAGGTCGGGTTGGGCATGATGCCGCCGAAGTCCACCACGCGCTTGCCCGCGCTCGTGAGCTTATCGACCACGTGGCCGTAGACGCCGGTTCGTTTGACCGAACCTCCGCCGTAGGCGAGCATCACTGTCTTGCCCATGGCACCCATCTCGGCGTCGAGTGCCTGGTCCATGGCCCCCTCGCCGAAGTAGTTCCTGACCGGGTAGTCGTACGTGAATGAGTTCATGGCAATTCCTCCTAGTAAGTTATCAGTGCGGTCTGACGCTCGTTTACACGTTGCGCACGAGCCCGGACATCCATTCGATGGTGGCGGGGTCGTGGTGGTCGAAGAACGCGCTGCGCCCGGTGTCGAGCGCGGCGATGGCGACCATCTCGTCGTCGCCCAGCGCGAAGTCGAAGACGTCGAAGTTTTGCTCCATGCGATCGCGGTGCGTGCTCTTAGGGATACAGACCACACCGCGCTGGAGCAGCCAGCGCAACACGACCTGGGCGACCGTCTTGCCGTGCGCCTCGCCGATGCGAGCGAGGACCTCGTTGCGGAAGAGGTCGTTTCTGCCCTCCGCAAAGGGCGCCCAACCCTCCATGGCCACCTCCTTGCCGGCCATATACTCCTGCGCCTCGCGCTGCTGGAAGAACACGTTGCACTCGACTTGGTTCACGGCGGGGGCGATGCGGTTGAACGAGATGAGGTTTGCGAGGTGATCGGGGTAGAAGTTAGCTGTACCTATGGCGCGGATAACGCCCTGCTCATAGAGCTCCTCCATGGCGCGCCACGCGCCGAAGACGTCGCCGAACGGCTGGTGGATGAGGTAGAGGTCGACGTAGTCGAGCCCCAGCCGCTTGAGCGACGCGTCAAAGCCGCGCTTGGCCCCCTCGTAGCTCGCATCCGACATCCACAGCTTGGTCGTCACGAACACCTCGTCGCGCGGCAGGCCGCTCGCACGAATGGCGGCCCCGACCGCCTCTTCGTTGCCGTAGCTCGCGGCCGTGTCGAGCAGCCGGTAGCCGACCGAGAGCGCGTCCTCCACGGCGCGCTGGCATTCCGCGACGTTTGGGATCTGATACACGCCGAAGCCGAGCTGCGGCATCCTGACGCCGTTGTTCAAGGTGATGTAGTCCATGGTGCCTTCCTTTCTCGCAACTTGATGTATCCACCATACGAGGGGTGCCGCGCCAGCGGAAGTTTCCGTTGGTGAGGGTTCTATAACGCTGGGGTGCGCACGGTGTTATAACCCGCGGGTGCTAGGCGTCACCTCAAAGAGATCGGCGCCGAGCTCGTCGGCGATGGCCTGAGCTACGACAGCGGTGTGGCCCTGTGCCGAGTAGTAGGCCACGAGGACGTTGCCGTCTGCAGCGGGCACTGCGGCGGGCTCGTCCTCGACAGTCGACTGGTCCTCGGCGGCGGCTTGGCTGGTCCGTTATTGTCTGAGCGCTACTCCTGCGCGTCGAAATCGGGGCGTATGGCCAGGTAGCCCGCGAGTGCTTCCTCAGTGGCGGTGTAGTAGGTCATGGTCCCGTCGAGCTTGGCAATCTCGGCCATCTCATCTTCGGTGAGGGAGAAGTCGAAGATGTTCGCGTTGTCGGCGATGTGGGCGGGGTTCTTGGAGCCGGGGATGATGGAGGTGCCCATCTGCACGTGCCAGCGCAGGATCACCTGGGCCGGGGTCTTGCCGTACTTCTCGGCGAGAGTGACGAAGACGGGCTCCTCCAGAAGACCTTTGTCGCCGTGGCCGAGCGGGTACCACGCCTCGATCACCGTGCCGTACGGCGCGAGGTAGGCACGCAGGTCGCGCTGGGCGTGGTAGGGGTGGCACTCAACGGTCACGAGCTGCGGCTTGATGTCGGCGACCTCGATGACCTCGGCGATCTTGTCTTGCGGGAAGTTGGAGAGGCCGACGGCGCGCACCTTGCCCGCGCGGTACGCCTCCTCCATCGTGCGCCACGCGGCCAGGTAGTCTCCTACCGGCTGGTGCAGGATGAGCATGTCGACGTAGTCGAGCCCCAGGCGCTGGAGCGTGGCGTCCACCGCCGGCATGCCCGCGTCGTAGACACTCGGCCAGAGCTTGGTGGAGACGAAGATCTTGTCGCGCTCGATGCCACTTTTGGCGATGGCACGGCCCACGGCGCGCTCGTTCATGTAGGCGTTGGCGGTGTCGATGTGCTCGTAGCCAGCCGCGAGCGCGGCGGTTGCGGCCGCCTCGGCCTCGGCCGGGGTCATGAGGAAGGTGCCCAAACCCTCGATGGGCATCTCTACGTCGTTGTTGAGCTTCAGATACTCCATGGTCTCCTCCTTAATGGTGACTTTTCGAATACAAGGCTACGGCGTTTACTGAGGTGCGAGAAGTTCACGTTGGAATGATGGATATAACCATGGGGTATATACGGCACATAATGCGTGACAGGAGGATCGATGTACAACCCACAGCTTGACACTTTCATCCGCGTGGCGGAGGCGGGCAGCTTCTCCAAGGCGGCACAAGAGTCCTTCATCACGCCCACGGCCGTCATCAAGCAGATGAACCTGCTGGAGTCGCGGCTAGGCCTTACGCTGTTCCACCGATCGCATCAGGGGCTTTCGCTTACGCGAGCAGGCAGGTCGCTGCTCGCCGACGCCCGCCATATCGTGCAGTACTCTCAAGAATCAATCGCACGCGCCCGCGTCGCCGAGCGTGGAGAGAAGCGCATTATCCGCGTGGGAGTGTCGCTCATGACGCCCAGCACGCCGCTCACGAAGCTGTGGCCGAAGGTGAAGGAACGTTGTCCTGGCATGAGCCTTCAGGTGGTCACGTTTGATAACACACCCTCGGCGGCGCGCGGTTTGGCGAACCTCGGGCAAGACATGGATATCGTGGTGGGGATTTTCGACGATGCCTTTCTTAAAGAGCGCGGGTGCTTGGGCCTCGAGCTTTCGCGCGAACCGCTCTGGTGCGCCGTTCCCGTCGACAGCGAACTCGCCAAACGCGACATCGTCACATTCGACGACCTCCACAATCACAGTCTTATGCTTATACGCCGGGGCTGGAACGCCGAAATCGATCGCGTGCGCGACGAGATACTCTTGCATCATCCTCAAATCGCGCTCGTAGACTTCCCGCAATATCGGGCGGAGGTGTTCAATCGCGGCGCGAACGAGGACCTCGCGCTTGCGACGCTGCCGTTATGGGCCAACGTCCACCCCATGCTCAAAACCGTCCCTACCGATTGGGACTGTCTCGTGTCTTACGGACTGCTTCATTCGCTGCAGCCCGCAGACCATGTGCGGGAGTTCCTCGATGCGGTGTCTGCCGTGCTCGAGGCAGAGCATCGATAGGCAATCGCGAGCAGATGCGCTTATGCCTATGGGAATAACGGGAACTGGCTTCTGATCTTGCGTTTTGATACCGTCGAGTACCGCCTGATGCTGTTTCGGCGTCGCCATAGAGCAAAGCCATCAGCGAAATAACGGGAATAACAGCCTCCGAACCGTCTGGTTCGGAGGCTTCCTTTTTGCATGTCTGTCTAAAACGACTCCTTGCCAAAGTCCCTTGAGCATCGGACGGCATTATTGAGCGTGGGCGTTATCGTAGGTATCTTTGATCTCTTCCGGCAAATCGTCGGGAATCAGCGCCTTCAGTCTATCCTCGTTGCCATCCTGAATCGCCTGCTCGTAGTACCAGCATTTGAACCTTTGGTGCTCATCGCCGGCTACTTAAGTGCTTTCGCCGCCTCGCGGGCGCGCCGCTTGGGGTCCTTCGCGGGCTCGTTCGCCTTGGCGGGATCGTCGCCGAAGAACGAGAGCTTCTCCCATTCGCTTGCAACGAATCGCAGGATCTCCTCATCGGACGGCTCCGCGCCGAAGACGATGCGGGCGACGCCGTATCTGCCGCCCTCAACGTGCTCCGCCAGCCCGACCCAGAATTGGCCGTCGTGATATACGGTCAGGGTGGACGACACGCTGATCTGCATGGTTGGTTCCTCCTTTATGTAGATGACCATGCAGAGAAGGGACAACCAAGGAGGCAGGTTACTGATGCGGACTCCCGCACGCCCACGACTACCCGACGGGGACTGTGTTTTCATCTCTGGTGGTTGGATTGTAGCACGTGCGAATGCGCCCGGCATCGCTGCTGACATGGCGCTACTGGGATTCGCTCCTCGATGCATCCTTGTGCACATTACCTTCTCGGTTTCGAAACTTTAAAAGATCTTGAGTTTCGAAACCGAAAAGGAGAGTTTAAGCGAGCGACGACATCAGCTCCGAATCGACGCTCGAGAGGGAGCTCGCGCCGCTCCTGTCCGTCAGGGATGCGTTCCTGAAGGTTCTCATCTGACGACAGAGGTGAGCGTGGTGCCGTTCAAGAAGGGCATGTACCTGTACGTCAAGGTCACCACGCTCGGTTGCGGCGTCTACCCCAAGGCGAGCAAGGCGGTTGACTGCCGTTGCCTAAGCAGTCTTGTCATATCGTTGCCGCAGTCCCCGGCGCAGTGCGCAGCTCCTGCCGAATCTTCCGAAAGCGTTCCGGGACTTCGGCAAGCTCCATCTTCTGCGGGGCATCGACCGTACCCGCTTCCTTCGCCGTTTCGTAATACCAGCACTTGTAATCCACCATCTCCATGGTGTGCAGTAATTCCTCCATCTGCTGTTTCAGAACTTCTTGTTGGTGCCGGAACATGGCAAGGCGCAAATCGATGGTGTCGTCTCCTTGCAGCGCCATCTCGATGTACTGCCGGATGTCCTTGATGGACATCCCGGCTTTCTTCATGCAGCCGATCACCTGCAGCCATTCGATATCCGATTCCCGGAACATGCGAATGCCACCGGAGGAGCGCTCCACGAAGGGCAGCAGCCCCTCCTTGTCGTAGTAGCGCAAGGTGGACGCCGCAACTCCCAGCAGCTTCGCCATCTCTCCCACCGTATAGACCATCTGAAAACCCCTCCGAATTATTCCAGAATCCCCTTGACTTAAAGTTAACTTCAAGTTCTAGGATGCACATGAAGTTCAAAGGAAGCATGCTTCCAAACAGAATGTTTGTCAATCATAAGGAGGGGAATCGAACGTGAACAGGCCGTATGTTTTCTGCCACATGATGTGCGCTTTGGACGGAAAGATCATGGGCAGTTACATGGGAACGCCGCAGGGCAGAGCGGCGGGCGATGCGTTCTACGACATCGCCTTCGGGAAAGAGCCCTTTTACCATCACCAGGGCTGGCTGTCCGGCAGGGTGACGACGGACGACAACTTCACCTTCTACAGGAAGCCGGACCTGGACGAAGATGCGCCGGCCGTTCCGGCAGGTGATTTCATCGCGCAGCCGGACTTCGGAATGTTCTATGTCTCCGTGGACCCCCACGGCAAGCTGGGGTGGAAAAGCAGCACCCTGCGCTATGTGGACACCACCGCCCATGTCGTCGAGGTGCTGACAGAGCAGGTCGGCAACGCCTACAGGGCATTTTTGAGAAAGCTGGGAATCTCGTACATCATCGCGGGAGAAACGGAGCTGGATCACGGTCTGGCCCTTTCCAAGCTGAAAGAAGAATTCAACATCGAGACCCTGATGCTGGGCGGTGGCGGCGTGCTGAACTGGTCGTTCCTGCAAGCGGGGATGTGCGATGAAATCAGCATTGTGTTGGCGGCGGCGGCAGACGGGAGCTCGGATACGCCGCCGGTTTTCAGAGCCGCAGAAGGCATTTCGGAGAGCAAGGCCCTTGGCTTCACGCTGAAAGAGGCGAAGGCCATGGACGGCGGGGCGGTTTGGCTGCGCTATGGCGTGAATCGATAATCATTAACAGGAGGTTTCAATTATGAGGTATGAACGAAAAGAGCAGTTCGAGAAGGTCAACGCATTCGGCACAGGAACGGCGAACACCGCCTATGCCCAGTACTTCACCGGCGATTCGTTCCTGAATCCGCTGACCGATCCGGAAGGCGGCCTGTTCGCCGCCAACGTGACTTTCGAGCCGGGATGCCGCAACAACTGGCATATCCACCATGCGGACAAAGGAGGCGGTCAGCTCCTGCTCTGCACGGCTGGCGAGGGCTGGTACCAGGAGGAAGGCAAGGCCGCCGTCAGCCTGCACGAGGGCAGCGTTGTGATGATCCCCGCCAACGTCAAGCACTGGCACGGAGCGAAGAAGGACAGCTGGTTCAGCCATATCGCCGTGGAGGTTCCCGGCGAGAATTGCGAGAACGAGTGGTGCGAGCCGGTATCCCACGAAGAGTACGCAAGGCTGTAGGGAGGAGCGAAACATGGCAGTCAAGCAGACGGCAGGCAGAGATGCCCTGGGCGAATTCGCCCCGAAATTCGCGGAACTGAACGATGACGTGCTCTTCGGAGAGGTTTGGAGCCGAGAGGGGCAGCTCAGCCTCCGCGACCGCTCCCTCGTGACCGTCGTCGCGCTGATGGCTCAGGGGCTTACCGATGAGAGCTTCCGCTATCACCTGACGGAGGCAAAGAAGAACGGTATTACAAAAGAAGAAATCGCGGAGGTCGTGACCCATGCAGCCTTCTACTGCGGCTGGCCCAAGGCGTGGGCGGTTTTCCGCATGGCAAAGGATATCTGGGGCGAGGAGTAGAACGATGATCTTGAATGAAACCTACCCGTTGGCAAACGGAGTTCAGGTTCCCAAGCTGGGACTGGGCACCTGGTTCATCGACGATGCCGAGGCGGCGGAAGCCGTTCGCGAGGCGGTAAAGCTGGGCTATCGCCTGATCGACACCGCGCAGGCCTACGGAAACGAACGCGGCGTCGGCGAGGGCGTGCGCACCTGCGGCGTTCGCCGGGAAGAGCTTTTCGTCGCCAGCAAGATCGCGGCAGAGCTGAAGACCTACGAGGATGCGGCGAAGTCCATCGATGAGACGCTGGAGAGGATGGGGCTCGGCTACCTCGACCAGATGATCATCCACTCTCCCCAGCCGTGGAGCGAGTTCCGTGTGGAGAAGCGCTATTTCGAGGAGAACAAGGAGGTCTGGCGTGCGTTGGAGGATGCGCGGGCGGCGGGCAAGGTCAAGGTAATCGGCGTGTCCAACTTCCTGCAAGATGACCTTGAGAACCTCCTGGGCTCTTGCCGCGTGATGCCCATGGTCAATCAGATCCTCCTGCACATCACCAACACCGATTCGGCATTGGTGGACTTCTGCAAGGCGCAGGGCATCCAGGTGGAGGCATACTCTCCCATTGCCCACGGTGAGGCGCTGAAGAATCCGGCGATCGTTAAGATGGCAGAGAAGTACGGCGTATCTGCCGCCCAGCTCTGCATCCGCTATGTCCTTCAGCTTGGAGCCGTCGCGCTTCCCAAGACGGCAGATCCCGCCCACATGGAAAGCAACGCGGACGTGGATTTCGCGATCTCCGAGGAAGACATGGAAACTCTCAAGAACATGGAGCGCATCGCCAACTATGGTGACTTCAGCGCATTTCCCGTGTTCAGCGGGAAGCTTCTTGCATGAGGAGCAAGCGTGAAATGAAAACCTTGATTCTGTACTACTCCTACGGAGGCAACACGAAGCGCATCGCCGAGATGATCCAGAGGGAAATCGGCGGGGATATTGCTCGTATGGATACGGTTGTTCCCTACGATGGCGATTATGATGAAGTCGTCAATCAGGGGCAGCGTGAGATTGCCGAGGGTTATTGCCCGGAACTGAAGCCGCTGCACATTGGCTGGAGAGATTACGACACCATCATCCTGGGTTCTCCTGTCTGGTGGTACACCTTTGCGCCCGCCATGCGCAGTTTCCTGGAGCGGGCTGACCTGACCGGGAAGATCGTGTATCCGTTTGCCACCAATGGCGGCTGGCTGGGACACGCGCTGAAGGACTTTGAGGAAGCCTGCAAGGGCGCAATCGTGAAACCGGGCCTCGATGTGCAGTTCGATGAATCCATGCTCCGTACTTCTGAGAAAGATATTCAGGCATGGATTGATACAATCTGCAGATAATCGATCTACAGCTTTCGGCATCCGCCACAGAGCTGGCAAGGATTTGGGACGATCCCAAAAATGCAAACAGAGCGTTCCGACTTTCCGACGGAACGCTCTTCGCTCCCTTCGTGCCCTTTTTCCTCGCCTTCACCGGGCGACCCGGGAGCTGGGGCTGGCAGACGCCTCTCTGCTCTTCGTCCACAACGTCCAGGGAAATCTCGCGGTCAACCGCTTGCTCGGTTGGAGGCGAGGGCCCGAGTTCGCCCACGCCCAGGAGCTGCTCAGCGCCTATTCCGAAGGGGGCATGCGGGCGGTATCGGCTCGTCACGATTCCCGTAGTTGATCTTGACTGTGGACTCCTTACAAGTCTTGCTCGAGATCGAGCGGAGACTGGGCCCTGCCGAATCGGAGCTATGGCGACCAAAAATGTTGCCAGAAGACGCCGTCGACACTGTTTGCGATGGGGTAGAGCTCGATGGCGGTTCGGCACAGTCTGTTTCGACGGTTTCGCGGGGCGTTGATGGCGTGAAGGCGGCCGTTGGAAAGAAACTCATTTCCGTGGGGAAGAAACTTCTCGGTGAGTAAAGCTCATCGGAGCGGGGATAGAGCTTTGTCTGCGGGGTACGAAATGCTGGCTAGTGGTTGCGACGCCTTGTTGCGGAAATGCCAACTGCCGCGACTACACCACCGGCAACATTCAGGGCTGCCGCTATCGCGCTGTTGTCGCCCGTCGCGGGTAGGGTGGTCTCGGCTGGTTTAACTGCCGTTACTGCCTTGGTGGAAACGGGATTTGCCGCGGGCTTTTCTGTCTTGGGCTGCGGTGTGGGCTCGGGCTTGGTTTCCGGTTCGGGTTTGACCTCTGGGATCGGCTTAACACTTGGATCGGGTTTGGAACCGCTCGTATCGGTTGCAATCAAGTGCACGTCGCTGTCGAAGACGTAACGGATGTAGTAATCGTGCCGCCTTTCGTGCATAATCCCCTGCCCGCTGTCGAAGTCACGGTCAACGTGTGTGCCAAGGTAGGTTGAGCTGTTGAGGTCCAGCCTGTAAGGGATTTGGTCGTCGGCGTAACTGCCTGTAAAGACTACGGTTGCTCTAACGTGATTGTCAATCATGGTCAGGGCAATAGAGACGCTGGCCTCTTTGGGGTTCTCGGTTTTTATAAGGCTTTCGGTATCGGTGTCGATCTTGAAGAGATGGACGGTGTCGTTAAGCCCGTAGATGAAGTCCTCGGGTTTGTCGGGAAAATCGTATACAAGAGCCTCGTTCTGGACCAACTCGAAAGCAGGGGGTAGCTCCAAATCGTAGTAATGATCGATGGGGGTGGTTGCTGTGAGGCTGCCTTCCGCGTTGACTTCGTCGCAGGTGATGGGTGCTGCGACATCGGGTTCGGGTATTTCGGTCGCCAGTGCTGCGCAGGGTAGCAAAAGCTGCCCTGCCATAAGAATGCTTACTCCGAAGGCGACGACTCTGGCGCCTGCATGAAGCTTGACGTTGCGGATAGACAGGTCAGTGCGTTTGTTATGGGTTTGCGGTGCAACATGCTGTCCATACATAAGGCGCTCCTTGTTCGTAGGCCGGTTTCCGTGGATCTATATTGCGCCTGCCCGATTCGGCCAGGCTCATACACGCGAACGCTCACGCGAGCAGGAGAAAGCTCTAGTTAATTTTCCCACAGTCGACACTTTGCGGCCAACGATTTACTGTTCAATTCTCGGAGAGAGAATCAAGACAGTTAACGAGTTGTCAGGCAATGAGATTGTGTCTAGAGAGCACGAACAAGAGATGCGATCTGCAGACGACTGAATAGCTCCATCTGTTTTGGTTACAACGAAATGTGTGCCGCGCGCCTGCGGCATGAAGGAGGGAGATTTCTATGAATATCGTTGTATTGAGTGGTAGCCCGCGCAAGGGAGCCAATACCGACACCATGGTCGAGGCGTTTGCCGAGACCGCGCGTGAGGGCGGCAATACGGTCGAGGTCGTCCGCGTTGCCAGCAAGAAAATCGCTGGTTGCCTGGGGTGTCAGTATTGCTTCGCCCACGAGGGCACTTGCGTGCAGAAGGACGACATGGCCAACGTGATCGAGTCGCTGAAAGACGCCGATATGGTTGTCTTCGCTTCGCCTATCTACTGGTTTGATATTACTGCGCAGGAGAAAGCCGCCATCGACCGCCTGTACGCCTTCGGTGCCACGGGCTTCCCGTTCACCAAGACGGCCCTTTTGCTCGATAGCCACAGCGAGGGCGTCTATGATGCGGCGATCGCTATGTACAAGTCAACCTGCGCGTACTGCAAGTGGGAGGACCAAGGCATTATCACCATCAGCGGTATGACCGAGCGCGATAGCATGGCATCGTCGCCCAAGTTGGAAGAGGTGCGAGAGCTCGCTCGCAAGCTCGCCTAAGGGCAAGAAGAACGCATGGCAATCGGTGTTGGTGGAAAATGTTTGCTATCCTTACCAAGAGGAATGCTGATTGCCATGCGTTGATGCTTCCGCGGACAATTCCGGCGTGCTAAAATGCCTTCTCGTTCAAGAATTCCCTGAACGCGGGAATGTCAAATCCAACGAGACCACGCCCGCGCTCTCCAATGACGCCGTCCTCCAGTAGACGGCGTTTGTATTGGCTTGCGTAGTTGCTGGCGACGCCCATGCGTTTGGCTATTTCCGAGACCCTGCTGGGGCCAGAATCGGGCAGCATCGCGAGCAAAAACTCAATGTCTTTATCGGAAAGCTCCCGATAGGTCGTTTCGAGAGAAGCCCGATGTCATGCTTCTCGAGTTGCCTGAAGACGCCAT
>CATZKS010000063.1 GCA_958421035.1 uncultured Collinsella sp.
TGCCCGAACTCAAGCAAGCCGTGTGCGATTACTATGAGCGTCGCTTTGGCGTTTCGGGCATTACGCCGTCTATGGTGCAGTCGTGCAACGGCACGCAGGAGGGCGTGGGCCATTTGGGCCTGGCCCTGCTCGATCCGGGTGACACCATTCTGGTTCCCGATCCGTGCTACCCGGTCTTTGAGGCGGGTGCCAAGATCGCCGATGCCAAGCTCGAATACTATCCGCTGGTTGCCGAGCATAATTACCTGCCCTATGTGGCGGGTATCGATCCCGAGGTGGCCGATCGTGCCAAGTATATGATCGTGTCGCTGCCCGCGAACCCGGTCGGCTCGGTGGGCACGCCCGAGATCTACGAGGAGATCATCACTTTCGCCCGCGAGCACGACCTGCTCATCGTTCACGACAACGCATACTCCGACATCGTGTTCGACGGCGAGCCGGGCGGCAGCTTCTTGCAGTATCCCGGTGCGCTTGAGGTGGGCGTGGAGTTCTTCTCGCTCTCCAAGTCGTTTAACGTCACCGGTGCCCGCATCGGCTTTTTGGTCGGTCGCGAGGATGTGGTCTCGGCCTTTGCCAAGCTGCGCGGCCAGATCGACTTTGGCATGTTCTTCCCGATCCAGAAGGCCGCCATCGCCTGCCTGAACGGTCCGCGCGATGAGGTCGAGGCGCAGCGTCTGAAGTACCAGGAGCGCCGCGATGCCCTGTGCGACGGTCTTGAGGGCCTGGGCTGGGAGCGCCCCAACGCGCATGGCTCTATGTTTGTGTGGGCCAAGCTTCCCGGTGGCCGCACCGATTCCATGGCGTTTTGCGAGGAGCTCATGGAGAAGGCCGGCGTTGTGGTGACGCCGGGCGCGAGCTTTGGTCCTTCGGGTGAGGGGCACGTGCGCATGGCGCTGGTCTTGCCGCCCGACCAGATCGCTTTGGCTGTCGAGGCCATTCGCGAGGCGGGCCTGTATTAGAAAGCTATTTCGGCTCGTCAATAGCTCGAAACCGATTTCGTGCAGTTATTTTACGAATTCTGCAAACAATTTCGGTAAACGGTCGATTTTTGGCTGCGAATAGGAGCATAATCAAAGTCCCGATTGGATGTATTGGGATCACGGCAAGCCGCTCGGGTCGTTCCCGGGCGGCTTGTTTGTGGAGAGAGATGGGAGTTTCTAATGGTTAACGAGAAGAAGGTCGCTATTGTCGGGTGCGGTTTCGTCGGTTCGTCTTCGGCGTTCGCACTGATGCAGAGCGGTCTGTTCTCCGAGA
Source organism: uncultured Collinsella sp. (assembly GCA_958421035.1). Lineage (GTDB taxonomy): Bacteria > Actinomycetota > Coriobacteriia > Coriobacteriales > Coriobacteriaceae > Collinsella. Next base: position 1,255 of record CATZKS010000063.1, read on the forward strand.
TGGTCCTCATCGACGTGGACAAGAACCGCGCCGAGGGTGAGGCCCTGGATATCGCGCACGGCATGACGTTTGCCGAGCCGATGAAGATCTACGCCGGCGATTATTCCGATGTCGCCGACGCCGCCATGATCGTCGTCACTGCTGGCGCTGCCCAGAAGCCCGGTGAGACCCGCCTGGACCTGGTCAACAAGAACGTCAGCATCTTTAAGTCCATTATCCCCGAGATTAAGAAGTCCGGCTTCGACGGCATTCTGCTCATCGTCTCCAACCCGGTCGATGTTCTGACCTACGCCGCCATCAAGATGTCCGGCCTGCCCGAGGGCCACGTCATCGGTTCCGGCACCGTGCTCGACACCGGTCGCCTGCAGCAGATGCTTGGTGCCCACGTCGAGGTTGACCCGCGCGATGTCCAGGCCTATGTCATGGGCGAGCACGGCGACTCCGAGTTTGTCGCTTGGTCCAGCGCTCAGGTTGCCGGTGTTCCGCTGAACACCTTCTGTGAGCTTCACGGCCACCTGGAGCATGAGGCTGCCGAGAAGCGCATCGCCGAGGACGTCAAGAACTCCGCCTACACCATCATCGAGAAGAAGCACGCCACCTACTATGGCGTCGCCATGGCCGTCAAGCGCATCTGCACCGCCGTCATGCGCGATGAGCAGACCGTTCTGCCCGTCTCTTCGCTCATGGTGGGCGAGTATGGCCTGTCCGATCTTGCCATCTCCATGCCGACCGTCGTTGGCCGCGACGGCGTTGTTTGCCGCGTCCCCGTGCCGCTGAACGACGACGAGCAGCATGAGCTCACCGTCTCCGCCAAGGCCCTCAAGGGCATCATCGACAGCGTCGATTTCTCCTGCTAAATCAAGCTCGCTAGAGCGAAAAGCTACAATGAAGGCGTCCGGGTCCACACGGCCCGGGCGCCTTTTGGTGCAAAGTAACCTGACCCCAATGCACCCCCAATGCACCATAGTTGATGGGAGGGCCATGTCGGATTCGCCTAATTTTTTGACCTATGCCCAGACAGCGTTTGATCCGTTTGAGGAACGGCCGTTCTGCGCGGTGGATAGCCTGGTCTTTGCGTGGTTGTCCTATTTGCGTTTGCCGGGTGATATGGCGGAGCTGACGAACTGGCAGGGCCTAGACGTACGCGAGCTGCTGCGCGCCGAGTGCTACCAAGACATGATTGGCGACCTGTGGGATCCGGAGGGGAGTCGTGCCCTGTTGGAGGCTGTGGCAGCAAGCCCTCGCTACCGTGGCGTTCGTGTTTGCGGCTATCGTAGCGTGAGTGATGCCGAGACAACGGAGCAGTTTGCGGCCATGACGTTCCGATTTCCGGCGGGGTTTAGCTATCTTGCCTTCCGGGGGACCGACAGCACGATTGTGGGCTGGAAAGAGGACTTTAACATGGCGTTCCGGTGTCCTGTGCCGGCCCAGGAATCCGCGGCGCGTTATGTAGACGAGGCGGCGGATGCGATTGACGGGCCGCTTTTGTGCGGAGGTCATTCCAAGGGTGGAAACCTTGCGGTGTACGGTGCGGCGATGTGCCCCGATGTCGCCCGTGAGCGAATCGAACGGGCGTATTCCCATGATGGTCCGGGCTTCGTCGAGGAGTTTCTGAGCGGCAACGCCTTCGCCGATCTATCCGGTCGAATCGACAAGACGCTACCTCGGTCGTCGATCTTTGGCATGATGTTCGAGACACAGGAGGACTATGCCATCGTTGAGAGCACCGAGTTCAGCCTGCTTCAGCATAATCCCTTTAGCTGGGTGGTTGATGGTCGCGACTTCGTGTACTGTGAGCGCCTGTCCGCCGGTGCTCGATACGTTGATGGCTCCATTCGCGAGATGCTGCTTGCGGTGTCGCCTAACGAGCGCGAGCGTTTTGTAGATGCGTTGTTCTCCGTGCTTGAGGCTACGGGTGCTGAGCGGTTTGCGGATATCGCTGGGAATCTGCGCGAGAGCCTGCCCGTGATGCTCCAGGCTGCGCAAGGCTTTGACAAGGATACGCGACGCTTTGTCTCGCAGACTATCGTTGCGATTCTTAAGTGTGCGCTTCTGCCCAAACGTCCCCAGATCGACATGCCCGCTGCCGGCAAGAGTTTGGCAGAACAGCTCGAGGCTTGGCAGTCCGAGCTCCTGCACTAGCCATTAGTGCAAAGCGGCCTGTCCCCGATGCACCAATCTTCGATGCGCCTGGGGCGGGCTCGACCGCTATACTGGTTCGTGCTCAATTCGATCTAGAACGGAATGCCGTATATGAAAATCAATCACGCGATTCTGCATATCCTGGACTTTGACTCTGCCGTCAACGTTATGAGCCAGCGCGAGCTCGATATCGAGAGCCGTACCGTGCGCAACTTCGTGACCACGCACCTGCGGCGCGCTCGTACTTCGGCCGACAACAAGCGTGCCACGTTTGCCGAGAACTCAGCATTCGGCGGCGAGCTCAAGGGCTATTTCTTTGGCGAGCGCGAGTTCGTGGACCTGTCGCAGCAGATTGCGGAGTTTATCTCCTCCGAGCTCACCAAGGCTGAGAAAGCCGAGTCCACCGACGTGCTCGTGGCTGATTTTGACGACGATGAGGATGCCCGCTGGTTTGCCGTGATGCTGCTGGGCTCCAAGCAGGCTTTTATGCACGAAGTGGGCCGCGAGGAGGGGGAGGTGCGCAACGACATCGCGCGCCACTACGCCATTCTGCCGAACCCCTCGCAAAAGGTGCCGAGCTATGCCATCGTGCGCGCGAGCACCATGGAGATCGGCTATGTGGACAAGAAACGCAAGATCGCCGGCGAGGACCGCATGCTCATTCCCGATGGCCTGCTGCAATGTGACACGGGCGTTTCGGGTAAGGAGGTCATCGACACGGTGACGCGCGTGGTCGAGGAGGTCGCTGAAGAGCACGGCGCCAACACGGCTGTAGCGCTCGCTAAGGTCAAAGCCGCCGTTGCCGAGAAGGTTGAGGATGACGAGGAGCTGCCGCCTTGGGATATCGTCGATGAGGTCTTTGAGGACGAACCGGTTATCAAGGAGAGCGTGCGCGCGGCATTGACCGAGGAGAAGGTGCCTGAGCGTGTGCCCGTGGAGCGCAAGCAGGTCGAACGCGCGGCGGTGCGCAATCACAAGATTCGTACCGACACGGGCATCGAGATCAGCTTCCCGGCCGAGATGGGTTCCAACTCCGAGTACATCGAGTTCGTCAATGAGCCTAACGGCCTCATCTCCATCGAGCTCAAAAATATCGGTAGCATCGAGAATCGATAAGTTGCGTTGCGCCTACAGCGAGAAAGCAAAGGCCGAAGCCCTTCGGGACTTCGGCCTTTTTTGTTTTCGGCTTGGTTGCTGACATTACCCCGCAGGTTGAGCACACGTCAGCGAAAACGCCCCTAGGCGAGCAAGGTGACGCGAAAGAGGAGGGCATTGACCTTCTGGTCATGCCCGACGATTGAACGTCAGATTGCCGCCTGGGGGCGTTTGCAGCGTCGGGTCGTTACGGCGTTTGGTAAAACGCCGTAACTATTAAAGCTGGCGCAGGCCCTCTTCCAGGCCGGTCTTGCTGTCGGTCTTCTCGTCGCGCATCTTGATGACGCGGGCGGGAATGCCGGCCACGACGGCGCCGGCGGGGACGTCCTCGACGCACACGGCACCGGCAGCCACGACAGCGCCCTTGCCCACGCGCACGCCCTCCAAGACCACGGCGTTGGCGCCGATCATGACATCGTCCTCGACGATGACGGGCGTGGCGCTGGCGGGCTCCACGACGCCTGCCAGCACGGTGCCGGCGCCGATGTGGCAGTTCTTACCCACGGTGGCGCGACCGCCCAGCACGGCGCCCATATCGATCATGGAACCCTCGCCGATAACGGAGCCGATGTTGATGATGGCGCCCATCATGATGACGGCACGGTCGCCAATCTCGACGCGGTCGCGGATGATCGCGCCCGGCTCGATGCGGGCGTTGATGCCCTTAAGGTCGAGCATGGGCACGGCGGAGTTGCGGCAATCGTTTTCAACGTCGTAGTAATCGATGGAGTCGGCGTTGGCGTCCAGGATGGCCTTAAGCTCATCCCAGTCGCCAAAGACGGTCTTGCCACGACGACCGCCGTAGACATGTGCGTTGCCCCAGGCAACCTTCATGCCCGGCTTCTCGCGCACGTACAGCTTGACGGGCGTCTTTTTGGGCGCGGTGGCGATGTAGTTGATAATCTCCTGTGCATCCATCTCGGCTGCGTTGCTCATTTGCTATCTCTCCTTTGGGTGGATTCGGTTGATACCCGGTTAGGCAAACATGACCTTGTCGAACGTATAGAAGCCGGGTTCGCGGGTGACGAGCTTCTGCGCGGCTGCCAAGGCGCCGTTGACAAAGATCTGACGGCTCGTGGCGCGGTGGGTGAGCGTGACCTCCTCGTCCTGGCCAAAGAAACTAACCTCGTGTACGCCGGCGACGGTGCCGCCGCGCAGCGAGTGCATTCCGATCTCCTTGGGGCCACGCGCGCCGCACATGCCCTCGCGGCCATAGACGGGGTGGTAGCCTGCCTCGGGTTCAGCTTCGACGACGGCGTCGAGCAGTAGCTTGGCGGTGCCGCTCGGGGCGTCGACCTTTTGGTTGTGGTGCGTCTCGACGATCTCGCAGTCAAAGCCGGGCAGCTCGCGTGTGGCCTGGGCCACTAGATGACGCAGGGCTGCGATGCCGATGGAGTAATTGCCCGAGTGCATAACGCGGGTGTTCTGGCCCAGCTCACGCAGGCGGTCCATCTGCTCAGGTGAATAGCCCGTGGTGCCGGAAACGAGTGCGGCGCCCGTGCGCTCGACATAGGCGACGACGGCATCGAAGGTCACGACGTTCGAGAAGTCGATAATCACATCGGCAGCCGGTGCGTTCTCGAGCTCGCTCAAATCGAAGCCAATCTGGGCCACGATATCAAAAACGGGCTGACCGGCGGCGTCGACAATGCCCTCGGCGGTAGTGCGGATGAGCGAGCCCATGCGGCCCGTTCCCATAATGACGGTCTTAATCAAGTAGACCAGCTCCCTTCAGAGCATCGGTAAGTGCGGCTCGCGTGTCGTTGGCCATGGGGCACAGCGGCATGCGGTAGTTTGCCTCGATCATATCCATCTGAGCGAGCGCCTCTTTGACGGGGATGGGGTTGACCTCACTAAAGAGGGCATTGATGAGCGGCTGGCCGGCAATTTGGATATCGCGGGCACGTGCCACGTCACCGTCCAAATAGGCGCGGCACATGTCATGCACGAGCTGCGGCTGAACGTCTGCCCACACGCTGATGGTGCCCGAGGCGCCCAGGCTCATGAGCGGCACGGTAAGCGCGTCCTCGCCCGAGTACATGCGGAAGTCGTCTGACAGCAGGTGGGCGATCTTGGCCGCGTAGGCGACGTTGCCCGAGGCCTCCTTGATGCCCATGATGTTGGGGTGCGCGGCCAAGCGCTCTACGTTGCGCTCGCTGATACCGCAGCCACAGCGGCCAGGGATGTTGTACAGGATGCAGGGGATGTCAACGGCATCGGCGACGGCCTTAAAGTGCTGATAGATACCCTCTTCGTTGGACTTGTTGTAGTAGGGGGTAATGAGCAGCAGGCCGTCGGCTCCCAAGCCCTGGTAAGTAAGCGACTTGGTGAGCATGGTCTGCGTGGAGTTGGAGCCCGAGCCGGCGATGACGGGGACGCGTCCTGCAACATGCTTGACCACCGCGGCGACGACGGAGTTGTCCTCGTCATCGGTCATCGTGGCACTCTCACCGGTGGTGCCCAGGGTGAGGATGGCATCGGTGCCATTTTGCAAGTGGAAATCGATAAGGCGCTCGAGCGCGTCAAAGTCGACGCTGCCGTCCTTTTTAAACGGCGTGACGAGGGCGACGATCGAGCCCTCGAGGTTGCGGATATCCATGTTCTTCTCCTTCGCCTCCGCGATCTGGATGCGTTTGTTCCATTGAGCTGCGACTGCCAGGCGCTCGTCTTGGGCGCGACGGCGGGCACTTTCGGCGCGCGACTTGGCCAGCAGCTCGCGGCCGCACGGCAGCACGTCGAGCGTGGCAAAGTAATCGCCCGGGCGCTCGGCGCGGCGGATGAGGTCGGCCGCGCCATCGGGGCGCAGCAGGACCTCGGCGGAGCGCAGACGTCCGTTGTAGTTGTAGCCCATGGAGTAGCCATGCGCACCGGTATCGTGGATTACAAGCAGGTCACCCATGTCGATATGCGGCAGCTTGCGATCGATAGCGAACTTGTCGTTGTTCTCGCATAGGTTGCCCGTGATGTCATAGGTGTTCGTGACGGGCGCTGTGGCCTTGTCGGCGCCGCCCGGCTGACCCATCACCGTAATGTGGTGGTAGGCGCCATACATGGCAGGGCGAATCAAATCGACGGCGCTTGCATCGACACCGATATAGTCCTTGTAGATCTGCTTCTCGTGGATGGCCTTGGTGACCAGGCAGCCGTAGGGGCCCAACATAAAGCGGCCCATCTCGGTGCAGATGGCCACATCGCCCATGCCGGCGGGAACCAGGATCTCGTCGTATGCCGCGTGTACTCCCTCGCCGATGGCGCGAATGTCGTTGGCCTGCTGCTCGGGCAGGTAGGGGATGCCGACGCCGCCGGACAGATTGATGAAGGCGACGTGTGCGCCGGTCTCGCGCTCCAGGCGTACGGCAAGCTCAAAGAGGATGCGCGCGAGCTTGGGGTAGTAGTCGTTGGTGACAGTGTTGCTGGCAAGGAATGCGTGGATGCCAAAGTCCTCGGCGCCCTTGGCCTTGAGCATGCGGAAGGCCTCGAAGAGCTGCTCGGTGGTCATGCCATATTTGGAGTCGCCCGGGTTGTCCATGATGCCGTTGGAGAGCTGGAACAGGCCGCCTGGATTAAAGCGGCAGCTGACCGTCTTGGGGATGGGCCCCGCAACGCGCTCAAAGAACTCGATGTGGCTGATGTCGTCAAAGTTGACGATGGCACCCAGCTTGTCGGCGAGCTCAAAGTCGGCAGCCGGCGTGTCGTTGGACGAGAACATGATGTCGTGTCCCGTGATACCCAGCGAACGGGCGATCATGAGCTCGGTATAGCTCGAGCAATCGCAGCCGCAGCCGTATTCGTTGAGAATGGAGATGAGCGCCGGGTTGGGGTTGGCCTTGACGGCAAAGTATTCCTTAAAGCCCGGGTTCCATGCAAAGGCGTCGCGCACTTCTTGCATGTTGCGGCGGATGCCCGCCTCGTCGTATAGATGAAACGGCGTGGGGAACTGCTCGACGATATGCTCGAGTGTCTCCTTGTCCACAAACGGCTGCTTGGCCGCATATGCCTCGTTGGGGGTCAATGCCATGTCCCGTAAACCTCGCTATCCAGACGGCGCCATCTGCGCATCGAATCCGCATAGCGTGGACCCAATGTCCGGATAGCGCTCCCGCATTGCTGCAGACAGTCCTGTGGGTGTTTCCCACAGGCCCACCAGGTTGTTCGTGCCCGAAAAACCCAGTTCGGCGGGTTTCGCCTCCCCACGGGGTCAAAGCCTGCCGGCTCGCCCGCGGCTCTTCGTGCCCGCGCCTCTATCAAGTGGTAAAGACCCTATCACGTTGCACTTTACCAAACAAGAGTATTCGTATATAACGTTTAAAAAATGCAGCAATATGCTGGAAACATGTGTGTCACAATCCTGTATCACAATAAGTTGCAACAGATGTGCCTCACGAAGGGATTCTCTATGACCGAGCTCCAAGAACTCCGTCGCTATCGCCGCGATCTCCATCGCATTCCGGAGCTCGATTTCGATCTTCCGCAGACTATCGCCTATATCGAGGGCGTGTTGGCGCCGCTCGCTTGCGAGGTGACCCATCCGTGTCCCAGCTGCGTCTGCGCTTTCTTCGACGCTGGCGTTGGTGCCGCGCGTGCCACGGCGATTCGCGCCGATATGGATGCGCTGCCCATCGCGGAGGCGACGGGAGCGGCCTTTGCCTCGATCCATCCCGGCAAGATGCACGCTTGCGGACATGACGGACACATGGCCATGGCACTTGCCGCCGCGACGTATGTCGACCGTACGATTCGCGAGCAGCCGGGCGCCATTAGGCGCAACGTTCTCTTTGTGTTCCAGCCGGCCGAGGAAACGACCGGTGGTGCCAAGACGGTATGCGAGAGCGGTGTGTTCGAGCGCTATGGGGCTGACCGCATTTTTGGCTTCCATGTGTGGCCCGATCTGCCTGCCGGCACGTTGGCGAGTTGTTCCGGTCCGCTGCTGGCGCGTTCGAGTGAGACACACATTCATATTCACGGGACGAGCATCCATATCGCTAAGACCTATGGCGTTCCGGTCGAGGAGTCGCACGATGCGGCGCTGGCGGCTGCCAAGTTCTTGGTTGCCGAGCGCGAACTGATGGACGAGCTGGGCACCGACGAGCCCTGTATCGGCAAGTTTGGTCTGCTGCAGGCCGGTACCGTCTGCAATGCGGTGGCGGGGGAGGCCCATGTTGCCGGCAGCCTGCGTGTGTTTACGGACGACATGTTCGACCGGGCGCGCGAAGGCGTGCGCCGCGTGCTGGACGATGCCTGTGCCGCAACAGGCTGTACGTACGATCTCGACTTTGCCGAGGGCTATCCGCCAGTCGATAACGACCCCGAGCTGTTTGCCTGCATTGCGCTTGCCTTGTCCGAGCTGCAACTTGTGGACGAGCCGCTGCTGATCGCCGAGGATTTCGCGTTCTATCAACGCCATCTGCCGGGCGTGTTCTTCTTGCTGGGCACGGGCGTGCCAGAGGGACAAGACAATCCGAGCGACGCTGATGGCTGCCCCGCCTATGCCACAAGCGCTCTGCATACCGATACCATGCTCTTCGACGAGGAAATCCTACTCAAAGGCCTCGATGTCTATAAACGATTGCTTTTGCTTGACTAAGGCGTGAAGGACTATTTGTTCTAGAAAACACGAACAAACGTACGATATAATAGAGATGTAAGTCTATAGAAACGTTTGACGTTACTAACGTAAGGCGATACTATGATTGCATCGTATAAAGATGAGGATACCGAACGCTTTGCCATGGGTGTGCGGGTCAGGAGGTTCGTGCCCTTTGAGCGTGTTGCGTTGAGGAAGATTCGCCAACTGCAGGTTTGTGCTTCACTTGATGATCTTCGCGTTCCACCGGGCAACCGCCTGGAAGCTTTGAAGGGCGATCGTGCCGGTCAATATAGCATCCGTGTTAACGAGCGCTATCGGGTCTGTTTTGAGTGGAGACAGGAGATGGCTTGGAATGTCGAAATCGTCGATTATCACAAGTGATGAGACTTCGGCCGATTTGCTGTCGCCGGTGACTCCTGGTGAGCTTCTCAAAGAGGAGTTTCTTGTTCCCATGGGCATTTCTCAATATCGCCTTGCGAAAGAGACTGGGATTCCGGCTCAGCGTATCGGGCAGATTGTCTTGGGAAAACGTCGCGTGACGGCCGACACCGACCTCCGTCTTTGCCGTTATTTTGGCCTGACGGATGGTTATTGGCTGCGCGCTCAGGTGGCGTTTGACCTTGAGGCCGAGAAAAGGCGGATTGAACCGGAACTCGACAAGATCGTTCCTGTTCAGCAGGCTATCGCACTGTAGTGCTCAAAGATGATGGGGGTGGCGCGGCGATGAGGCGACGCCGACAGTCTGCCGTATATAGTCCGGGTGGATGCGGGTGCGGTTTGCTGCTGCTTCCGGTCATCGCTGTGGGCATTGGCGTGATGTTTGTGCTTGCTGGGCTGGCTACGGCGGCACTCGTACTGTTTATCACTGCTATCGGCGTGACGATTTGGCTTTATCGCAGTCGTGAGCAGCGCCGCGCCGACGGTAAGACCAATGTAGGATGGATTGCCTTTTTGGTCATCGCCTACCTGCTGAGCATCAGCTATCTGGCCTTCTTTATCCTGTTGCTTGTGAGCACCTTTACCGGGGAATCCGTCACGGTGGGTTGATGCACTGCCAGCAGACGGTCGCGCGCAGTGCGTTTGCTCGGCGTTTGGATAACTGCATTGGCCGTTTACCGCAGCCTTAGCTCTCAGCTAATGAATTCAAGTTCAATCCTTCCTACGATGTGCTGTGTGCCGGCACGGTAGCCGGATCGTAGGAAGGATGAATAATGGCAAAAGAGGGAAAGAAGCCGATCGGCAAGATTGTCCTAGGCATCATCGTGGTGCTGGTTATTGTCGGTGCCGTGGGCTCTATGGGTGGCAATTCAACCGATTCGTCTGCGAGCGATTCGGCAAAACCTGCCGAGACGACACGGCAGGCTGAGGAGCAAAAAGAACCGCAAGAACCGTATACCATTGCTGACGAGGCTGAAGACACTTCCAATCAGTTTACCTATAAGATCACGGGCACGCTGACCAATAACACGGATAAGGAAAAGAGCTACATTCAGATTGAATATGTTCTGTATGATGCCGATGGCAACCAGGTTGGAACGGCTCTTGCAAACACCAATCATCTGAAGGCGGGCGGCTCCTGGAAGTTCGAGGCGCTGGGTACGGTGTCTCCCGACCAGGTTGCTAGCTGGGAGCGTTCGGACGTAAGCGGTTTCTAGCATGTTGCATGCACTGGGGGAGGTGAAGTCGTATGCCCAATAAAAAGCTGACGGACGAGTTACTCAATGAACTCCTCGACGCGCCAAACATCGATGGCTATATCAAAGAGCACGACTTTGCCGCCCCGTCGCTTTCGGATTACTTAAAGCAGTTGCTGCAAGAGAAGGGGCTCGAGCGCTCGCGTGTGGTGCGTATGGCCGACCTCAACGAGACCTTTGGCTATCAGATTTTTACCGGTGCGCGGCATCCGAGTCGCAATAAGGTGCTGCAGATTGCCTTTGCAATGGCGCTGTCGATGAAGGAGACCAACCGCGCTCTGACGGCTGCCGGAGTGAGCGTCCTCAACTGTAAGGACCGTCGCGATGCAATCATTATCTTTTGCATCGACCGTGGCTGTAGCCTCCAAAAGGTCAATGAAGAGCTATATCGCTTTGGCGAGGAAACGGTGAGTTAGTGGTCGATGGCTGAGCCGGCGGTGTCACCAGAGCAGCCATGCAAACGATCGGGGTGCGGACACCATGGGGTGTCCGCACCCTGCGTTATGATGGGCACCATGGATACTCAGAGCCCAACATATTCCGATGACGAGCTGACTGCTTCACTTGTCGAGCATTTGGCGTCGCTCGACCGCGATGACAGCTATCGTGTGGAGCGCGTGCTCAAGTGC
>CATZKS010000064.1 GCA_958421035.1 uncultured Collinsella sp.
GAACCCCCGCTGCGCACTACGTGCGGCGGGGGTTCTTTCATCCTGCGGAGTGCGCTGGGAAGTTACCCCATGCGGACAGCTGCGGGATCTTGGCCGCGTTGGAACAAGCAGCCCAACATATAAATCTGAATTTGGATTTGGATGGGAGGGGCTTGTTGCTGTTGGGGGCGGTGAAGCGCGAGTGACACTTTGGGATGCGTGGCGCCCTGGGTTGGGGCGATGCTTTGGGATGATGTTCTTACTTAGTTGAAGAGGGGTTTTATGGCCGATAAGTAGTCTTTGGCTACGTCGGCTTTGTCTACTTGAAAGTTGTGCCAGGCCCACCATTGGATGGTGGCTACGAAGCTTGAGGCTATGTGGTGTAGTAGGAAGCTGCGGTCCATGGTGCCGGCGGGGCCTGCGGGGTCGGCGGGGACGGTTTCGGCTGCGCGTGACATGATGGTCTTGCGGAGACAGTCGGCGAAGACGCGGGAGCCGGCGCCGGCTACGAGGGCTCGAACGCCCTGACGGCGTTCCCAGAGGTTGTTGAGGATATGCTCGACCTGCACGAGTGGGTCGTCGAGCGGTGTGCCATCGTCGTCGAGGGCGTGGGTGCAGATGTCGCTCACGAGCTCGGACAGTAGGTCGTCTTTGCTCTTAAAGAGGCCGTAGAATGTCGCGCGGCCTACGTGAGCGCGCGCGATGATGTCGCCGACGGTAATCTTGCCGTAGTCCTCTTCGCGTAGCAGCTCGGAGAACGCCGCGACGATGGCAGCGCGGCTTTTTTCTTTGCGGGCATCCATGGCTATGCATCCACGTGAACGAGCAGACAACGGAGCGTGCCGGAGCAGCCCTCGTAGGGGCGCTTGCCGGCGCCGTAGCCGACGGCTTCGATGTGGTAGCGGGCTGGCAGGTGCTCGGTCGTACGCAGTGCGGCGACGATGGCGGCGCCCGTGGGCGTCACGAGCTCGCCGGCGACCGGTGCAGGCGTGAGGGCGATATTGCCTGCTTGGCATAGGTTGACGACGGCGGGCACCGGGATGGGCATAAGGCCGTGGGCACAGTGGATGGTGCCGTGACCCTCGGAGAGCGACTCGACAACAATATCCTCGATACCCAGGTCATCGAGGCAGATGGCGACCGAGCAGACGTCGACGATGGAATCGATGGCGCCTACCTCGTGGAACATGACGGTCTCGGGCGTTTTGCCGTGAGCCTTGGCCTCGGCAGCAGCGAGTACGGAAAAAATGGCGAGGGCACGACGCTTGGCGCCATCGCATAGCTGCGAGCCATCGATGATGGCGGTGACGTCGGCTAGCGAGCGGTGATGATGGTGGTGGGTGTGGTGATGATCCTCGTGCTCATGGGCGTGGCCCTCATGGTCATGCTCGTGGCAGTGCTCGTGTTCGTGTTCGCCATGATCATGATGGTGGTGCTCATGCTCGTGCGTGTGCTCGGCAGCTGCTTCGTTGCCGTAGAGCCAGGCCATGTCGTGGTCGTGGTTCTCGAGCTCCTCTGCCAGCTGAACGTCAAAGTCGCAGGCGTCGATGCCATGCTTGTTTACGCGCGTTACAGCGATCGAAAAGCCGTCGACCGGCAGCGTGGCGAGCTGTTCGCGCAGATGCTCCTCGCTGGCGCCCAGGTCGAGCAGGGCCGCGACGGTCATATCGCCGCTGATGCCCGAAGTGCCGTCGATGATAAGCGTGTGCTGATGGTTGGACATGGAATGCTCCTTAACGGGCGCAGGATGTGCCGGCGCTCAGATGATTGATAAGACTTGCCTGGTAGGCGGCGCCAAAGCCGTTGTCGATATTGACGACCGAAACGCCGCTGGCGCAGGAGTTGAGCATGGCGAGCAGCGCGGCTACGCCACCAAAGCTCGCGCCGTAACCCACGCTGGTGGGAACGGCGATGACCGGACAGCTCACCAGGCCGCCGACAACGCTCGCCAGTGCGCCCTCCATGCCGGCAATGGCGATGACCACCTGTGCCTGGGCAAGCTCCTCGGCATGCGCGAGCAGACGGTGTAGGCCGGCGACACCCACGTCGTAGAGGCGGTCGACCTCGTTGCCATAGAACTCGGCCGTCAATGCGGCTTCCTCGGCGACGGGCAGGTCGCTCGTGCCGGCGCAGGCGACGACGATGCGTCCGTTGCCGGTAGGGGAGGGCTTGCCTCCCACGAGGGCGAGCTGTGCGTCCGGGACATATCCCAGGTCGATGCCGTTGTCGAGGAGCTCCGAGGTGCGGTCTGCCTTTTCGGCGTCCAGGCGCGTGACCAGGATGCGCTCCTGGCCGGCATCGTGCAGCGCTTCGATAATGGCGGCAATCTGCTCGGCGGTTTTACCGGCACCGTAGACAACCTCGCCGGCTCCCTGGCGCACCCCGCGCGAAAGATCGAGCTGCGCAAAACCCAGATCGGCGGTTGGCGCCGTCTGGATGCGCGTGAGGGCGTCTGCTGGGGCGACTGCTCCGCCGGCAACATCGCTCAGCAACTGCTCAAGATCTCGCTTATCCATATATGTTCCCTTCGACGGCGCAAAGTCTAGCACTCAAAGGGTATGTTTCCGAACACTAAGACAAAATTGTTCGGAAACTATAGGACAGACTGATTCAATTGTTAGACGGATCGGCTAGTCGCGCAGGATGATGTCCATGGCGAGCATCAGGTTGCGCTCGTCGATGGCAAACGGGGCGGCCTCGCGCGTCTTGGGCTTGGCGCAAAACGCGATGCCCGTGCCCGCGGCCTGAATCATGGGGATGTCGTTGGCGCCGTCGCCGATCGCGACGGTGTGGGCCATGTCGACACCGCACTCAACCGCCCAATCCAGCAGCTGGATGAGCTTGGACTCCTTGGTCACGATGTCTGCCGCCAGCTTACCGGTGAGCTTGCCGTCCACGACCTCCAGGCGGTTAGCGAGGCAAAAGTCGATGCCCGCGGCGGCCACGATCTTGTCGGCGACCTCGTGAAAGCCGCCGCTTACCACGCCGACCTTCCAGCCCTTGCTGTGTGCCGAGCGCACAAGCTCCAGCGCGCCGGGGGTAAACGTCACGCGCTCAAAGGTGCGCTCGAATACGCTCTCATCCAAGCCGGCAAGCAGCCCCACGCGTTCCTCGAGCGCCTGCTTAAAGTCGAGCTCGCCGCGCATGGCGCGCTCGGTGATCTGCGCTACCTGCTCGCCCACGCCGGCCTCCTCGCCCAACAGGTCGATGACCTCCTGGTTGATGAGCGTGGAGTCGATATCCATAACGATGAGGCGTGCGGTCATGACGGGCCTTTCCGAGTGCGGTTGTATTGGGGCACATTGTCGCACGCCGCGCGCTTGGGCGACGGCCAGGCCGCGTCAATTGTTTCGTCTCCGTCAAGTCTTTGGGCGAGAACTACTTTTCCGCGGCACATCGACGCGGGTGCGATAAGATAGAACGCCATGTCTGGCTGCGCGGTTTACGCAGGCTGGGCAAATCTGTACGACGCCGCCCGGAACGACACGGGGCGGCACAGATCCATAAAGGAGGATCACTGGTATGAGCCAGACCCGTCCCATCGACGAGCATTCCATGCACACCCGTACCTGCGGCGAGCTTCGCTTCGAGAACGTGGGCGAAGAGGTCACCCTCACCGGTTGGGTGAGCCGTCGCCGCGACCACGGCGGCCTTATCTTCTGCGACCTTCGCGACCGCGAGGGCATCACGCAGCTCACCTTCGACCCCGAGCACTCCGACGGCGATGCCTTTAAGATTGCCGAGACCATGCGTCCCGAGTGGCCCATCAAGATTCACGGCGTCGTGCGCGCCCGTGGCGAGGAGACCACCAACACCAAGCTCGCGACCGGCGAGATCGAGGTCCTGACCGACCACGCCGAGGTGCTCAACACGTCCGTCACCCCGCCGTTCCAGATTGAGGACGGCATCGAGACCAGCGAGGACACCCGCCTGCGCTATCGCTATCTGGACCTCCGTCGTCCCGAGATGATGGCCAACCTCAAGCTGCGCTCCGACTTTACCTTTGCCATTCGCGAGGCGCTGCACAACCGTGAGTTCATGGAGGTCGAGACGCCCTCCCTGTTTAAGTCCACGCCCGAGGGCGCTCGTGACTTCATCGTTCCCAGCCGTATTCAGCCGGGCAACTTCTACGCCCTGCCGCAGTCCCCGCAGCTCCTGAAGCAGCTGCTTATGGTCGGTGGCGTTGAGCGCTACTACCAGGTTGCCAAGTGCTTCCGCGACGAGGATCTGCGCGCCGACCGTCAGCCCGAGTTCACTCAGGTCGATATCGAGATGTCCTTCGTGGACCAGAATGACGTCATGAGCGCACTCGAAGAGGTCTTGTCCGATGCCTTCGGCCGCATGGGTGTCGAGATGCCCACGCCGCTGCGTCGCATGGACTACTGGGAGGCCATGGACACCTATGGCTCCGACAAGCCCGATACCCGCTATGGCATGCACCTGGTCGACCTAACCGACATCTTTGCCAACTCCAAGTTCAAGGTCTTTGCGACTGCTGCAAACGAGGAAGGCTCTGTCGTCAAGGCCATTAACGCCAAGGGCGCCGGTGCCTGGGCACGTGCCAAGATCGATAAGCTCGCCGGCGTGGCCTCCACGTTTGGCGCCAAGGGCCTGGCCTGGATCGCCTTCCGCGAGGACGGCTCCATCAACAGCCCCATCGTCAAGTTCTTCTCGGACGAGGAGATGGCCGCTCTGCGCGAGCGCATGGACGTCGAGCCCGGCGACCTTGTGATGTTCGCCGCCGGCCCACGCCTGCTCTCTGACGAGATCCTGGGCGGCATGCGTTCCCACATGGCCAATGCGCTCGAGATCAAGCGCGAGGGCCACGACTTCCTGTGGGTCGTCAACTTCCCGCTGTTCCACTGGGATGAGGACCGCAAGGCCTATGCTGCCGAGCATCAGCCCTTCACGCTGCCGACCGAGACCGACATCGCCAAGATCGAGGCCGACCCGCTGGCGGCCGGTTCCTGCACCTACGACTTTGTCATGGACGGCTTTGAGGCCGGCGGCGGCGGTATGCGTATCCACAACGCCGAGATGCAGATGTCCATGCTCAAACTCCTGGGCTTCACCGAGGAGCGAGCCGAGTCGCAGTTCGGCTTCCTCATGGAGGCGCTCAAGTTTGGTGCACCCCCGATGGGTGGTTTTGCTCTGGGCCTGGACCGCGTGTGCATGCTGCTCACCGGTTCCGACTCCATCCGCGACGTCATGGCGTTCCCCAAGACGGCCAGCGGCTCCGACCTCATGTCGGGTGCTCCGAGTGCCGTTTCCGGCGCCCAGCTCAAGGACGTCAGCCTGCGCTTGATGTAGGCGAGCGGCTACATATTGCTTGCAACGAGGGAAGGACGTGTGCCTTTCCTCGTTTTTTATGCGCCGAGATTGTGAGGGCTTGGGATGACCGGGCGTCGCGGAAACTGCGACCCAGAATCCAGCCAAATAACGGGTCGCACTTTCCGGTTGAGCTTCTGGCGGAAAGTACATCCCAGAATCGGCGTTCGGAATGGGTCGGGCTTTCCGCTAAAGCAGCCTAGCGGAAAGCCCGGCCCAGTTTCCTACAGTGAGTCTCTCTGAACGAGCTGCATGTGCATGACGGTGGTGGTGGGCACGGCGCCATTGATCATATCGAGCGCAATGCCTGCGGCCATGCGGCCTTCCTCGCGAAGCGGCTGACGAATGGTCGTCAACGCGGGGACGCTGCGAGCTGCGACCTCGTGGTCATCGAAGCCCACGACCGAAACGTCTTTGGGTACGCTAATTCCTGCTTCGTTGAATGCGGCGATAACGCCGGTTGCGATACGGTCCGATCCGCATAGCACGCCGTCGGCATGTATTTCGCGCGCGAGCAACCGCCGCGTGGCTTGGTAGCCGTCTCCGCTGCTCCATCCGGTATAGATGACATTTTCATCCGGAAGGCTTTCGCCCAAAATTGCACGGTAGCCGCGAAGGCGGTCGATGACGGCGGGGTTATCCTGCGGCCCCAGCACGGCAACGATGTCCTTGCGTCCGCGATCTTTCATAGCGAGCGCCGCAAAGCGTCCGCCCTCTTCGTCGTCGGAGTAGACCGTCGAGAACACGTCGCGATAGGGATGGCCCTCGAGCTGGCCGCATAACACAGTGGGTACGCCCAGCTCGCGCAGCACCTCGAGCAGCTCACTGCCCTTGTAGGGCGAGACGTCGATGGCGGCGTCAAACGAGCGGCGCTCAAAATGCTCGCGTGCGCGGTTGCGCTCATGCGAGGAAGATGCCTGCAAGATCACGGGCAAGTAAGACGACTCCGAAAGTTCCTCGGTAATGCCGCTTAAAAACTCACTGTAGGTGGGATCGCTAAACAGCTCGCTCAAAGGCTCGGTAACCAGTACGGCGATAATTTCCGTGCGTCCGACGGCGAGCGCCCGGCCGCGTGCGTTGGGAACGAAGTTAACCTTTTTCGCCGCCGCGCGGACGCGCTTTTTAGTTTCCTCGCTAATGCGGGGGGAGTCGTTGAGGGCACGCGATGCCGTGGAGCGCGAAACACCGGCAGCTTCAGCAACCTCGGCAAGCGTGGGTGCGGTGCGTGCTGGTTGGGTCATGGCGTCTCCTGTGCAATTGGGTCGGTGGGCTATCGATAAAGGCTAATGCGGATACAGATAACTATAGCGCGCGTGAACGGCGTCCATGGTATCCGGTGACCGGTGTCGTTTTGCAATCAAACTGCGACTGAGCACGGCATGTATGGGCGAGACATAGGCAGGCGCGACAGTTGCCTGTGAGTTCAAGAACGATGCCCCGTGCTGTGCACCTAAGCTTAGGGTGACATAAGTAGCATGGTTGTACAACCGGTTGCACCGTTAATCCGACAAAATCGACCGTTCGGCGGACAACCGGTTGCACAGATTTTTGTACCGCCCGTAAGATAAGGACAACCGGTTGCACAAAGAAACACTACGATGACGAAGGAGCATCACCATGGACGCCATTAACGATTGGGAAAACCAAGCGCTCACCCACAGGAACCGCCTGGCACCCCATGCGTACTTTATGGGTTATGAGACCGCCGATCTCGCCGCTACGTACAGCCGCGAGCTGTCGCGCGGATTTGTCCAGCTGTCCGGCTCGTGGCAGTTCCGCCTTTTTGAGGGCCCCGCGGCCGTCTCCAACGAAGCACTTTGCACGTACAAGCCCGAGTGGGATCACGTGGAGGTTCCGCACCTGTGGCAGGTAGACGGCTATGGCAACCTTGCCTACACCGACGAGGGTTTTCCGTTCCCGGTGGATCAGCCGTTCGTTCCCTCCGACGACCCTACGGGCGTCTACCAGCGCATCGTCAAACTTCCCGCCGTGCCTGCCGGCGCTCGCGAGATTATTCGCTTCGACGGTATCGAGAGCTACGGCGAGCTGTATGTCAACGGCAAGTTTATCGGCATGACCAAGGGTTCGCGCCTGTCCGCCGAGTTTGACGTGACCGACGCGCTCGTCGAGGGCGACAACCTGTTTGCGGTCAAGGTTCTGCAGTACAGCGATGGTAGCTACATCGAGGACCAGGACATGTGGTGGGCATCGGGCATCTTCCGCGATGTGTACCTCATGCAGCGTCCCGCCGCGCATCTGGTCGACTTTAGGTTCCGCACGCACCGCGAGGGCGATGCCGCTCTGATCACGCTCGATACGGTTGCCGAGGGCGCAAGTCGCGTCGTGTATACGCTCAGCGATGGCCAGAATGTGGTCGCTACGGGCGAGTGCGTCGACGGCCATGCCGAGTGCAGCGTTGCCGATGCCCACTTCTGGAACCCCGAGGACCCCTTCCTCTATGACCTTACGCTTGAGGTCTACGACGGCGGCGAGATCAGCGAGTACGTTCCGCATCGCCAAGGCCTTGCCGAGGTGACGGTCGAGGGCAATCATATCTACCTTAACGGCACCTACTTTAAGATGCATGGCGTCAACCGCCACGACCACGACGATCACAAGGGTCGCGCCGTGGGTCTCGAGCGCATGCGCCGCGACCTGGAGCTCATGAAGCAGCACAACATCAACGCGGTGCGCACGTCCCACTACGCCAACGATCCGCGCTTCTACGAGCTGTGCGACGAGTACGGCATCATGCTGGTCGCCGAGACCGATATGGAGAGCCACGGCTTCGAGAATATCGGCAATATCGCCCTGGTCACCGACGACCCTGCCTGGGAGCCGGCTTACGTTGACCGTGTTGAGCGCCTGGTGATGCAGGAACGCAACCACGCGTGCATCATCATGTGGTCGATGGGCAACGAGAGCGGCTATGGCTGCAACATCCGCGCGATGTACGCCAAAGCTCACGAGCTCGACGGTCGTCCGGTCCACTACGAGGAGGATCGCAACGCCGATACCGTCGACGTCATTTCCACCATGTACTCCCGCGTGTCGCAGATGAACGACTTTGGCGAGCATCCGTTCCCCAAGCCGCGCATCAACTGCGAGTACGGCCACTCCATGGGTAATGGTCCCGGAGGCCTGTCCGAGTACCAGGAGGTCTTCGATCGCTGGGATTGCATCCAAGGCCAGTTTATTTGGGAATGGTGCGACCACGGTTTGGCTGCTGTGACCGAGGACGGCGTTGCCTACGACATGTATGGCGGCGACAACGGCGATTACCCCAACAACAGCAACTTCTGCATCGACGGCATGGTGTTCCCCTGGCAGCAGCCGAGCCCGGGCCTTACCGAGTACGGCCAGGTCATCTGCCCGGTTCGCATGGCCTACGATGCCGAGGCGGGCGAGCTGACCGTCACCAACAAGCGTTGGTTTACCACCCTCGAGGATGTCTGCCTGTCGGCGGAGACCCTGGTGGACGGCGACGTGGTCTGCCGCAAGACGCTCATGCCCGGTGCGGTTGCCCCCGGCGAGTCCGTCCAGCTTCCGCTGGTGATTCGCGAGGCCGCAGTGGGCGAGACCCTGCTGACCGTGCACGCCTACACCATGGCGGCTCACGCCTGGTGCGAGCCGATGTTCCAACTGGGTGCAAGCCAGTTTGCCATCGCAAACCATCCGGCGCCGGCAATTGCCGCCCCCACTCGTCCTGAGCTTACGGTCGAGGAGACCGAGCAGGAGATTCGTATTCGCTCCCTCAACGGCGAGCTGACCTTCAGCAAGGTCAACGGTACCGTGAGCGAGTGGAAGGCATCCGGTCGCGACGTCATGACCTCCGGTCCCCAGGTTGGTTTTTGGCATCCGCTCGTCGATAACCACGCCCAGGAGTACGACTCCCTGTGGAAGGATAACTTCATCGATGTGATGCAGACGTCTACCCGCAATGTTTCTTGGAAGCAGGACGACAATGCGGTTGTCGTTACCGTGAGCCAGCGTATCGCTCCTCCCGTCCGCGCGTTCGGCATGCGCGTCGAGCTCGTCTATACCGTGCTTCCGAGTGGCCGCGTCGACCTCAAGGTTTCCGGCGAGCCCTACGGCGACTATTCGGACATTATCCCGCGCATCGGCATCTCCTTCGAGGTCCCCGGTTGTGATCGTGCCGTCGAGTGGTATGGCCACGGCCCGGGCGAGAACTATCCGGACTCGCTGCGCGCCAACCCGGTCGGTCATTACCGCACTACGGTCGACGACATGTTCACGCCCTACGTTATGCCCCAGGACTGCGCCAACCGCGAGGGTACCCGCTGGGTCGCCCTGCGCTCCAGCCACGGTGACGGTCTGGTCGTGACGCGTCCGAGCGACGCCGCTTCCAATCCGTTCTCGTTCTCCGCATGGCCCTATAGCTGCGAGGCTATCGATAATGCCAAGCATGTCTACGATCTTGTCCCGGGCGACACGGTTACGGTCAACATCAACGACCAGCTGCTCGGCCTTGGCTCGAACTCTTGGGGTTCCGAGGTGCTCGATTCCTATCGCACCCGTTTTGAGAGCTTCAGCTTTGAGGTGTCCCTGCGACCGCTGACGTCTGCCGATCTGGCTCAGGCGCTGGCACCCATTAAGGAGGCATAAGTCATGCATATCTTTAACTCGCGTGCCGATTTCGACGCCCAGATGAAGTCCGTCAAGAAGTGGATGCGTACCGGTCAGGCACTCGACGGCGTTTCTGAACTGCAGCACGATGTGGCGTACTCTATCGGCGACTCGCTGGTGTATTGGTGGGTGAACGCCCACGAGGCGGCTACTGCCGATCTGGTCGGTCACCGTCGCTACCATGCCGTGCTCGCCCCGCTCGACGGCAATCTGACCGTTGAGGTGGCTTCCAAGGCCGATCTTACCTGTACGCGCGCCTACAGCGATATCGATGATCGCGAGCGCTTTGAGGGTACGGGGGAGACCGTGACGATTCCCACCGGCGGCGTTGCCGTCGTCGAAATTGACGAGGCCTACCGTGTCGTGGCCGATGCCGCGGATCCCCGCGTCGTGGTACTGCACGTGACAGTCGAAGGTTATTCCTTCCCCAACAAGTAGTATTCGTCCGCCTGGACGTTTGCTTCGCGCCGTTAAGGGGGATGGCTTTGTTGACTCCCTTTTCCCCATTCCCCTTAGCAGGTGCGCCGTCCGTGTTTGCACTTGCAGCTCGGACGGTTTTAGATGACATTTAACAGATGATTGGGAGGGCTTATGAGCTCTGAAAAACGAGGAACGATTGGTTCGTTCGCTCTGCTGGGCATGACGGTCGCCGCCGTGTTCGGTATCAAGAACATCATCAACAACAACGCGGCCATCGGCTTGGCAGCTGCGCCGTCGTTCTTCTTCGCCACGCTTTTGTACTTTGTCCCCTATACCCTGGTTACCGCCGAGTTCGTCGGCCTCAACAAGGACTCCGAGTCTGGCGTGTACGCATGGGTTAAGACCTCGATGGGTGGTCGCTGGGCGTTCCTGACGGCATTTAGCTACTGGTTCGTTAACCTGTTCTTCTTTGCGTCCGTCCTGCCCAACGTCATCATCTACGCGAGCTACGTGTTCTTTGGTGCCAACGCCGAGCTTTCGCAGCTGTGGATCACCATTATCGAGATCGTCGTCTTTGCTATCGCCACGTGGGTTTCGACCAAGGGCGCTAAGTGGATCGGCTCCATTTCCTCCTTCGGTTCGACCGCGGCTCTCGGCCTGACCGCTGTGTTCATCCTGCTGTCCCTGGCTGCTGCCTTTGGCGGCGTTGAGTTCGCTACGGCTCCTACTCCCGCTAACATGGCTCCCGACATGAGCAACTTCGCAACTGCGTGGGGCTTCTTCGGTACGCTTGCCTGGATCATCCAGGGCGTTGGCGGCGCTGAGTCTGTCGGCGTGTTCCTTAACGACCTTAAGGGTGGCGTCAAGGCCTTCGTGCGCACCGTCGTTATCGCCGGCCTGACCATCGGCCTTCTGTATGCAGGCGCTTCGCTGCTGGTTAACCTGTTCATCCCCGAGGGCGGCGTTGCCATCTCCACCGGTATCTTCGACGTATTCGGTGCTGTCTTTGCCCACTTTGGCATTCCCATGGAAGTGTCTACGCGCGCCATCGGCTTGATCCTTCTCGCCGCCACGCTGGGCTCCCTCATGATGTGGACCTCCGCTCCCATCAAGGTCTTCTTCACCGAGATCCCCAAGGGCGTCTTTGGTAGCAAGATCGTCGAGCTCAACGAGCATGGCATTCCTGCCCGCGCTGCTTGGCTGCAGTTCGCCATCGTCGTCCCCATCCTGATCATTCCGGCCCTGGGCTCCGGTAACCTCGACGACCTGCTCATGATCGTTACCAACATGACTGCTGCCACCGCTCTGCTCCCACCGCTGCTGATTTTGCTTGCCTACTTTATGCTGCGCAAGAACTTTGACGCCGCTCCCCGTGGCTTCCGCATGGGTTCGCGCCGCTTTGGCCTGGTCGTTGCCGCATTCCTGCTTGTGGTCTTCTGCTTCGTGCTTATCTGCGGCACCATTCCGCTCGATCAGCCTCTGTGGCTGACGCTGGTCTACAACGTCGGCGGCGTGGTTGTCTTCCTGGGCCTTGCCGTGATGTGGTACAACCGCTATATCAACCGTCTGCGCGAGACCGATCCCGAGGCTGCCGAGAGCGAGTTGCGCCCCTCCGTCCTCGACATGATGGAGTAGCGGCTAGGATTAATCTGCGGCTGTGGAATAAATCGATCCCCTTTCCTAAGGAGGGGCCTTACGAGGCCCCTCCTTTTGTGTTTTGGAGCATGGTTTTGGACCCTGTGGTCAAAAAATACCAAATATGAGTACTGTTGCAAAAGAGGTGTCATATTTTTCGGCCTGCTCTGAGCGAAAATGGGCTCATAATCAATTTATCTAGCCCCCTTTAAAGGGCGTTTGACGGCTTTCAACCTCTTCGAATCGGTCGCGCGCGCAGACGTGGTGTAAGAGTGTCCTGAGGTCCGTCGCTG
>CATZKS010000065.1 GCA_958421035.1 uncultured Collinsella sp.
CGGGATTGGTCAAAATAGTTTGACTATTAGCGGCTAAAATCGCCCGGCGCTAACACCGGCGAACGCATCCGTAAAGCTGCCGCCAAATCCTAAGAGTATCATTCCCGTGATTACGGCACCAAGAAGCCTCACGGCAACGCCGCCGATAAGGAATAAATGTCCTACTCGACGAAGTGTCTGGTTACATTCAAGGTCAAAGGGCCTGCCTTCCTTTTCAATGTTGAAGAAAAGCCTGCGCACGCTTATCGCGATGGTAAGCGCGAGGCATGTCATCAAGAGGCTCCCTATGGCAGTGTGGCCATCGTGTGCGACGAGCATAAGTGGGGTCTGCGCATCGGTACCGACAATAGCCAGGCACGGCCCTTCGCCGGCTTGAAGTTCTACGGATTGGAGGCACGACCCTTGGGAGAGGCCGGGCAATATAAGTAGAAGGTCAATCGCAATGACTGCGAGGAGTCCCAGAGCGAGCGCTGTGGTAATGCAGATTGTGGCCCATTTGCAGATGCGAGCGAGCTTCCTCAGTTTGGCTATCGTCTGTTCGCGGCTGATGGTTTCATTCGATATAGATGCGTTTCGGTGGACCATAACCCCTCCAATCGGCGTTTTGGATGATACTTGTATCATATCAAAATTAACGATAAACGATAAATAATTACGTATACTGAGTAAGTAATGATTGAAAACGATTAGCGTGAGCTATTAGCTCATTTTGGATGCCGGAGTTTGGCGTTCGGGGGATGAGGACAAATGCCAAAAACTTCCCGTGATCGCGCAAGCGCTCCATCGCGCTTCCCTAATTCATCTGGGAAAACAACTGCAAACGATTGCAAGTAACCGGTGAACGGTCGAAAACTACCGTTCACCGATAATCTCAAAACTGGTTCTAACTGGTATTAAGTCAAAAAGACCAATTCACATATCTTCACAATGACCTGCAATTTTTCTACACGCTATTTTTAGCCGCCCTGCGTTGTTTAGACACAGGAAAAGATCCGATCTTTTGCCAAAGCATTTCGGAACGGTTTCAAAACCGCAGGTAGAAGTGTTAACGACCGGTAAACGGTCGATTTATCACCGTGAGCGGTGCAAAAACGTTTTACCGTATGAATCAACGAAAGCGACCTCTTCTGGGGTGATATAGTGACAACAACACGTCACGTGGTTACTACCAGTTTAGAAACCACTGGTCTTCAAAGTACGCTTTCTACTTTCTAAGAAGCTTTAAGGGCGAGCGCCCGCTGGCTTCCGAAAATCATCGGACTCAGATCGTACACACCTTCGGAAGGGAAATATGAATGGTTGGCTTTATTCTTACCGGTCATGGACAGTTCGCACCCGGCCTCGCAAGCGCAATCGCTATGGTTGCTGGCGACCAGCCCGCTTTTACCGTCGTTCCTTTTGAGGGCGACCAGGCTGCTTCCTACGGTGAGGATCTCCGCGCCGCTATTACCGCCATGCGCGAGGAGTGCGATGGCGTGCTCGTCTTTACCGACCTGCTTGGTGGCACCCCGTTCAACCAGGCGATGATGATTGCCCAGGATGTCGACAACGTCGAGGTTCTGACCGGCACCAACCTTCCCATGGTTATTGAGCTTCTGTTCCTCCGCGGCAACGCCACGCTCGCCGAGCTTGGCGAGCAGGCCGTGACCGTTGGCCAGACGGGCATCACCGCCCAGACGGTCGCATCCGTTGCCGGCTCCGACGAAGAGGATATCTTCGGCGACGAGGACGGCATCTAATGGCCGATTTCGGAGCCAACGTCCTGAGCTCCTCGGTCGCCCTTTTAGGCCTGCTTGCCATCATGGGCTTGATTTACACCATCTGGTCGCAAATCAACATGAAGAAGAAGCAGAAGTACTTCAAGGAGCTGCACACCGAGCTCAAGCCGGGTCAAGAGGTTCTTTTCGCCGGCGGTATCTACGGAACCGTCAAAGGCATCGAAGGCGAGAAGGTCCAGATCAAAGTCCGATCCGGAGCCGTCGTAGATGTTTCGCGTTACGCGATTCAGGAGATCAAGTAACTGTCGTCAGCAAATAACGAAAGGAAGCTGATCAACATGGCAGAACCCAACATTCTTCTTACCCGCATCGATAACCGACTGGTTCATGGTCAGGTTGCCACCCAGTGGAACTCCACCCTGGGCTCCAACCTCATCCTCGTCGCCAACGACGACGTGGCGTCCAACACCATGCGCCAGAACCTCATGAAGATGGCCGCTCCCGCCGGCGTCGCTACGCGTTTCTTCTCTCTGCAGAAGACCATCGACGTCATTGGCAAGGCGAGCCCGCGCCAGAAGATCTTCATCGTGGCCGAAACACCGGAAGACGTGCTTACGCTCGTCAAGGGCGGTGTGCCTATAAAGAAGGTAAACATCGGCAACATGCACATGTCGGAAGGAAAGCGCCAAGTCGCCACCTCCGTCGCAGTTAACGACGAGGATGTCGCTGCGTTTAAAGAGCTGCAGGAATTGGGGGTGGAGTTGGAGATCAGGCGCGTTCCGAGCACGCCTGTTGAGGACACGAGCAAGCTCTTCTCGTAATCCTCGTGATCCACGTTGTCAGGAGTGAAACCCTGACGTTCTGTACGTGAAATCCAAAGTGCGTACATACATTTTGAAAGGAGGAGCAAGATGGAATACTCGATCATCCAGATCGCTCTGGTCTTCGTCGTCACGTTCATCGCGGCAATCGACCAGTTTGACTTCCTCGAGTCTCTCTATCAGCCCATCGTCACCGGCGCCGTCATCGGTCTTATCCTTGGCGACCTCAACACCGGTCTTCTCGTGGGTGGTACCTATCAGCTCATGACGATCGGCAACATGCCGATCGGAGGCGCTCAGCCGCCTAACGCCGTCATCGGCGGCATCATGGCAGCCATTCTCGCTATCGCCACGGGCCTCGAGCCCAACGCGGCAGTCGGCCTCGCCATTCCGTTCGCTCTGCTTGGCCAGCTTGGCGTTACCCTGGTCTTCACGCTTATGTCCCCGCTTATGTCCACGGCCGATAACATGGCTCACAACGCGGACACCAAGGGCATCGAGCGCCTGAACTACTTCGCCATGGCCCTGCTCGGCCTGATCTTCGCTGTCGTCGTCACCCTGTTCTTCATCGCTGGCGCTACCATTGGTCAGACCATCGCTTCCGCCATCCCGACTTGGCTGCAGACCGGTCTGTCCGCTGCAGGCGGCATGATGCGCTTCGTCGGCTTCGCCGTCCTGCTCAAGGTTATGATGAACCGCGATATGTGGGGCTTCTTCCTCATGGGCTTTGGCCTCGCGCTCATCACCGTTGCCAACGATTCGCTGGCAACCCCTGCTCTGCTCATCCTCGCTCTCATCGGCTTCGGCATCGCTTTCTGGGACTTCCAGCAGCAGACCGAGCTGAAGGGTGCAGCTGTTTCTGACGGAGGTGACTTCGAAGATGGCATCTAATGAGTATGTAATCCCGGAGCACTACGAGGATCTCACTCCTGCTCCGCAGCTCGACCAGAAGACCCTCAACAAGATGGCTTGGCGCTCCTGCTTCCTGCAGGCCTCGTTCAACTACGAGCGTATGCAGGCCGCTGGCTGGCTCTACTCCATCATCCCCGGTCTGGAGAAGATCCACACCAACAAGAACGACCTCGCGGCTTCCATGAGCCACAACCTGGAGTTCTTCAACACCCACCCGTTCCTCGTCACCTTTGTTATGGGCATCGTGCTTTCGCTCGAGCAGAACAAGGTTGACATCCCCACGATCCGCGCCGTCCGCGTCGCCGCAATGGGCCCGCTCGGTGGTATCGGTGACGCCCTGTTCTGGCTGACGCTCGTGCCTATCACGGCCGGCATCACCTCCAACATGGCCATCAACGGCAACGCTGCTGCGCCGATCATCTTCCTGGTGATCTTCAACGCTGTCCAGTTCGCTCTGCGCTTCTGGCTCATGAACTGGTCCTACAAGCTTGGCACCAGCGCTATTGACGCTCTGACCGCCAACATGCAGGCCTTCACGCGTGCCGCTTCCATCATGGGCGTCTTCGTCGTCGGTTGCCTGGTCGTCACCATGGGTGGCACCCAGATCAACCTCCAGATCCCCAACGGCACCACCCGTGGTCTCTCCGCTACTACCGTGATCGTCTCCGAGAAGGAGGCCGAGAACTTCACCGGTATGGAGGGCATCGATACCGAGACCGCTGAGGCCGGTACCATCGCCATGACCGATAAGGACGGCAACGCCCTTACCGCTTCCGATGCCGACGGCAACGCTGTCGAGTGCGGCGTCACCGATCTGGGCAACGGCATGGAGTCCGTGACCTACGGCACCGTTACCGAGGATCCGGTCAACTTCTCTGTTGCCGACACCCTCAACACCATCGTCCCGAAGCTCGTCCCGCTTATGCTTACGCTGCTGCTTTACTACATGTTCGCTAAGCACAGCTGGACCCCGACCAAGGGCATTCTCCTGCTCTTCGTCCTTGGCATCCTGGGCGCTGGCCCGCTTGGTCTCTGGCCGAGCATCTGGTAAGGCTCTAGCTTGAGGGGTGTGTCCCTACGCGGCTCACACCCCGACCCCTTAAGCCATGTGTATGTTAAAAGCCGCGTGCTCGAAAGAGCGCGCGGCTTTTGTTTTCTTAATGATTCGGGTGTGGCAGACAGATAATGCATAACACCCTAGGTAGTTAGCCGAATTCGAGCAAAAGGGAGGATAGGATGGCGATCGGAGCGCGTAAGCAACCGCTGTACGATCAGCTGGTCGATATTCTGACCGAAAAGATTGACCATGAATATCGCGCCGGTGACATGATTCCTTCCGAGCGCGAACTTTCGGAGCGCTATGGTCTCTCGCGCACTACGGTACGCCTGGCTCTGCAGGAACTGGAGCGTTTAGGACTGGTGGTTCGGCAGCACGGTCGCGGTACCTTTGTGACCGACCGCTCGGCAAAGGCAACCAATCTTATGCAGTCCTACAGCTTTACCGCGCGATGGGTCGCGACCCCGAGACCACGATTCTCGATTTTTGCGAGATGGAGGCCGATAAGAATCTGGCTGGGCATATGGGATTGCGTATCGGTGATCGCATTTTTAAGCTCAAGCGTCTTCGTTCTGCCGACAACATGCCCATGATGGTCGAACGCAGCTATCTTCCGGTTCGTCAATTTCTGTCCCTAAAGCGACCGCTGCTGGAGCGTAAGCCGCTTTACGATGTGATTGAGCAGGACTTTCAGCAAAAGATTCGCGTGGCCGAAGAGGAGTTCTATGCGAGCATAGCCCGTCCCACCGATGCCCACCTTTTGGGAATTGTCGAGGGCTCGCCTGTGCTCGATTTGGTCAGGACTACGTATAACGAGTCAAACGAGGTAGTGGAGTACACACTCTCGGTTGCTCGTGCCGATCAGTTTAAATACAAGGTTTACCACCAGCGCAGTAACTAGTGCTCGCATCGTTTCCATATGGTGATTCTTTGCATTTAACTGGTTACTACCAGATAACCAACCGAAGTGTATAATTGCACGTCAGAGGATTACTTCTAGAGAGAGGTATTAGAAATGTTCGAGAAGAGTGTCGAGGAGCTCACCGAGCTCGGCGCCCAGATCACCACGGCCGAGATTGCTCAGCAGCCCGAGCTTTGGCGTGATACGCTCAACATCTATCGCGAGAACAAGGAGGCCATCGAGGCCTTCCTGGCCGAGGCTCGCGCTATGGGCGAGGGCCGTCTGTCCGTTGTCTTCACCGGTGCCGGTACGTCCGACTACGTTGGCGATACCTGCGCCCCGTACCTGCGTCACGCTGGCAACACTGATCTCTACGACTTTAAGCCCATCGCCACGACCGACATCGTGAGCGCTCCGCGCGATTTCCTGCGCGCCGAGGATCCCACGCTCGTGGTTTCCTTTGCCCGCTCTGGCAACAGCCCCGAGAGCCTTGCCGCCGTTGCCGTTGCCAAGGAGCTCGTCCACAACGTCAAGTTCCTCAACATCACCTGCGCTCCCGAGGGCAAGCTTGCCGTCGAGTCTGCCGATGATCCCAATGCGCTGACGCTGCTCATTCCGCGCGCCAACGACAAGGGCTTCGCCATGACCGGTTCTTATTCCTGCATGACCCTGCTCTCCACCCTTATTTTCGACACTGCCTCTGACGAGCAGAAGGCCGAGTGGGTCGAGACGATTGCCAAGATGGGCGAGGAGGTCATCTCCCGTGAGCCTGAGATCGCCGATTACCTGGCTGGCGACTTCAACCGCGTGACCTACTTGGGTTCTGGCTCCTTTGGTGGCCTTGCCCAGGAGAGCCAGCTCAAGATCCTCGAGCTCGCTCACGGTCTGGTTGCTACTTCCTACGACACCTCCATGGGCTATCGTCACGGACCTAAGTCCTTCGTCGACGATAAGACGCTCGTCTTCGTGTTCGTCAACAACGACGCCTACACCCGTCAGTACGACATCGACATCCTCAACGAGATCGGTGGCGACAAGATCGCTCAGCACACCGTTGCCGTTCAGCAGGATGGCGCTACCGTCTACGAGGGCGAGTCCTTCACCTTTAAGGGCTACGAGGCGCTTCCCGAGGGCTACCTTGCCCTGCCGTTCGTGATGTTTGCCCAGGCTATCAGCCTGCTCAACTCCGTGCGCGTGGGCAACACGCCCGATACGCCGAGCCCCACCGGCACGGTCAACCGCGTGGTTAAGGGCGTGACGATTCACCCCTTCACCGCTTAATCGCGTCCCCCTGTAAGGGCGCCCGTCCGCTCATAACGGCGGGCGGGCGCTTTTTGTTTTTACATGGACCGGGTATAAGCATTACCACAGTCAACTGCTTTAGAAGCAAGGAGTGCATATGAGCACGTACGCAATTAAGGCTGACAAGTTCTTCTTGCCGGCAGGCCCGCAACTGGGCGGCTATCTTATGGTCGAGGATGGCGTTTTTGGCGCCTGGCAGGCCGACGAGCCCTCTTGCGAGATCAAGGACTACACGGGATCGTGGATCGCACCGGGTATGGTCGATACTCACATCCATGGCTTCTATAACCACTCGACTACCGATAACGATCCCGAGGGCATTGATATCAGCTCGACCGAGCTCGCCCGTCGCGGTACCACCAGCTGGCTGCCCACGACGTTCACCGATGGCGTCGAGCAGATCAAGGATGCCTGCGCCGCCATCGCCCAGGCGGACGAGGGTCGCGGCCCCGACTTCTGCGGTGCTCGCATTCAGGGCATCTATCTGGAGGGCCCCTTCTTTACCATGAAGCACGTGGGCGCGCAGAACCCCGCTTATCTTATCGATCCTTCCGAGGAGGTTTTCGATCAGTGGCAGGAGGCTGCGGGTGGTCGCATCGTCAAGAGCGCCATGGCGGCCGAGCGCGACGGTGCCGCTGCTTATGCGGCTGCTCTGAATGCCAAGGGTGTGGTGACCAGCATCGGTCACTCCGACGCCACCTACGATGAGTGCATCGCCGCCATCAACGCCGGTGCCAGCTGCTTTACGCATACCTATAACGGTCAGCGCGGGCTGCATCACCGTGAGCCCGGTGTCGTGGGTGCTGCCATGTCCACGCCCGAGACCTACGCCGAGATCATCTGTGACGGCAAGCACGTTAACCCTGCCGCCATCAAGGCGCTGCTGCAGGCAAAGGGCTGGCAACACACGGTGCTCATCACTGATTGTCTGGGCTGTGGCGGCATGCCCGAGGGCAGCTACACCAGTGGTGGCATGGACGTCATCATGAAGGACAACCTGTGCTGGCTCGCCGACGGCAAGAGCATTGCCGGCTCGGTGCTCACGCTTGCCCAGGGCGTCAAGAACATCGTTGACTGGGGCATCGCCAGCGCCGATATCGCCATTCGCATGGCAACCGAGGTGCCGGCACGCTCCGCGCACATCGAGGGTAAGTGCGGCAGCATCATGCCGGGTCGCGACGCCGACTTTGTCGTGTTCGACCATGAGCTTACCCTCGTCGAGACGTATGTTGGCGGCCAGAGCGTCGGCAACGCCTTTACCGAGTAACGATAGAAAAAGACGGCGGGCCCGAATCTGCTCGGACCCGCCGTATGGGTTGAACGCTCAAAAGCACCTTCACAGTTACAGCTTGTTAGCGATTTTCTTTGCCGTGCGCTTGACGCCGGCCACCAGGCCTCCTGCAGGATGCTCCTTCTCGTATGCTAGACGCTTCTCGCGCTTGGCGTACTCTTCGACGATGATATCGCCATATTCGTCTTCGATCTTGTCGAAGAAGTCGACGGCGCCCTTAATTTCCTCAGCGGTCGGGTGTCCCTTTTGGACACCGCCGGCGAGTTTGAACGGCCCCCACGTATCAAAGCCGGGGCAGCCGTAGACACCCATAAAGATGGCCTGCCTCATGCGGCAGATGCCATCGATATCCTTGCCGTACCACTTGTTTTTGCCACCGTAGGTCATAAGGCCAAACACCTTGTCCTGCGGCTGCAGCACGTTCGTGAGCACTCGTGCCATGTCCTTGTCGATCTCGGAGTAATAGATGCCCGTGGCGACACCGATCAGATGATATTCGTGCAGGTTGGGATACTCGTTTTTACCGAGTGCCTTGACGTCGAGGGTATCGATCTCGGGGTGTGCCTCGACGATGGCGTCCACGAGCTTTTTCGTATTGCCGTGATGGCGCGAGGCGTAGAGGATGATGGTTCGCATAAGAAGGCCTTTCAGCTGTAATTGCATCAATGTCTGTATGGTACCCCGTTACATGGCTGGGATACCGGACGCATCGATGAACGTGCGGGTTTGTCCTTTGGTTAGGGCCGAGACGGGTACTTGCGAGCAAAAAGCAGTTGTTCGAAAGGATGGGCAATGGAATACGCTCTCTCTAACGATTCGATTTCTATTAAGGTGTCCACGGCTGGTGGTTCGTTTACCTCGATCAAGGCCGGAGGTTGCGAGTATCTGTGGCAGGGCGATCCCGCCGTGTGGTCCGGCCAGGCACCGATTTGCTTCCCGATTTGCGGAGGCTTGCGCGATAACAACGCCATGACGTTTGCCGGGCATCATGTAAAGCTCGCTCGCCATGGGTTTGCGCGCAAACAGG
Source organism: uncultured Collinsella sp. (assembly GCA_958421035.1). Taxonomy (GTDB): domain Bacteria; phylum Actinomycetota; class Coriobacteriia; order Coriobacteriales; family Coriobacteriaceae; genus Collinsella. The sequence goes on from CATZKS010000065.1 coordinate 9,030, forward strand.
AGTGGAAGCTGCTGAGCCAGAGCGAGAACGAGCTGGCGATGTGCCTGGCTTCGGAGGATAACGCCGCGCTGCTGAGCGATTATCCGTATCCGTTTAAGCTTGTCGCTCGTTATACGCTTGAGGGGGATGCCGTTCGCGTCTCCTATGAGGTGACCAACGAGGGAACCGAGGACATGCCGTTCTTTATCGGCGGTCATCCCGGCTTTAGGTGTCCGCTCGATGAGGGCGAGGCCTATACGGACTACGAGTTGCGCTTTGAGAAAGACGAGGCTGCGGAGCTCTGCACCGCCGTTCCCTCGACTGGCTTGATTGACGTGACCAATCGCTCCAAGAACCCCATGGTGGGAAAGACGCTGCCTCTGTCACATGAGCTCTTCGATTTTGCGGAGACCATCTTTGACGTGCTCGAGAGCTGTCAGGTCACGCTTTCCAAAAAGGGCGAGGACAAGGGCGTCCGCCTGAGCTTTGAGGGCTTCCCATATCTCATTGTGTGGAGCAAGCCCGAGGGCGATTTTGTGGCGGTTGAGCCCTGGGGCGGCCTTTTGACCTGCTCCGATGAGGACGACGTGCTTGAGCATAAGCGCGGCTGCCTTGTCGCAAAGCCCAAGGAGACCGTCGTTCGCTCGTTCACGATTGAGATTCTGTAATTCCGTTTTGTCGACTCGTATCGCGAGGCACAAGGAGCCTGCGAGATAAGGAACTAAAAATGATCCTCACCGTTACGATGAACCCGTCTGTCGATACGCGCTATCAGCTCGATGAGCTCGTTATCGACGACGTCAACCGTGTGACGCCCGAAAAGACCGCTGGCGGCAAGGGCCTCAACGTGGCCCGTGTGCTGGGTCAGCTGGGCGACGACGTTGTGGCAACAGGTCTGCTCGGCGGCCACATGGGCGCCTACATGGCTGAGCTCATGGACGCCAACGGTATTAAAAACGACTTTGTGCCCATCAAGGGCGAGACTCGCATTTGCCTCAACATCCTCCACGCCGGCAACCAGACTGAGCTGCTCGAGAGTGGCCCGACAATTGCCCCCGAGGAGCTCGATGCCTTTACCGCCAAGTTTACTGAGCTTGCGGGCAAGGCCGACGTTGTCACCATTTCGGGTTCTCTGCCCCGCGGTGTCGAGGCAGGCTACTATGCCAAGATCACGGGCATTGCCGAGAACGCCGGAGCCAAGGTGCTGCTCGATACCTCGGGTGCTTCGCTCGAGGCCGCCCTTAAGTCCGAAATTAAACCCGAGCTGGTCAAGCCTAACCTGACCGAGATCAACGGCCTTCTGGGCACGAGCTTTACCACCGACGATGTGGACGAGCTCCGCGCCGCGCTCGCCTCTGATGCCCGCTTCTCCGATATCCCCTGGGTCGTCGTGTCCATGGGCGCTGCCGGCTCCGTTGGCTTCCACAATGGTCGTGCGTTCCGCGCAAAGACGCCCGATATCCCTGCCGTTAACGCAACAGGCTCTGGCGACTCCACTATCGCAGGCTTCGCGCATGCCATCGCTGCTGGCGCAGACGACGAGACGGTGCTGCGTACCGCCAACACTTGCGGCAAGCTCAACGCCATGGATCCTATGACCGGCCATCTGGTCATGGACCGTTGGGACGAGGTCTACAACGGCGTTGTCGTGACCGAGCTGTAGGAGCTTGTGCTGCGGCCCCGGCATCGGTTGCTTGCCTGTGGTTAGAGCCGACGACAAGTGCGGTAGCATTATGCCGGGGCGCGACGCCGACTTTGTCGTGTTCAATCCCGACCTTAGCCTGGTCGAGACGTATGTGGGTGGCAACAGCGTCGGCAATGCATTTGCCGAGTAGCCGCCAAAGAAACGATCCGAGAGGGGATTTAGATGATTTACGGTGCACTGGGCGATATCGAGGAATACCGCGGAATGCTCAAGGGCCTCGACGTGCTGATCGATTGGCTCGAGGAGAACGATCCGGCGAAGCTCGAGGTCGGCAGCCATCCGATTCTGGGCGACAAGGTCTTTGCGAACGTCATGGCTCCCACGACGCGTCCCGAAGCCGAGGCTCACTATGAGACGCATCAGCGCTATCACGACCTGCAGATCGACATCGAGGGTCGCGAGGCCTTTAAGGTTGCCACGGGCAGCCTGACGCTGGTCCAGGAGTTCGACGAGAAGGACGACTACGATCTGGTCGATTCCGACGCCTCGATCGCCGGCGATCTTGCTGACGACAAGTTTGCGCTGTTTGTTGCCGGCGAGCCTCACATGCCCACGCTCGAGTTCCCGGGCGATGGCGCGCAGCCGGTCAAGAAGATTTGCTTTAAGCTGCTTGCAGATGCTTACTGGGAGGAGTAACGCACTGCTCGGCTGAGCTGCTCGTCTGATGACGTGATTCCATTGAGGAGCGCGCTTGAGCCCCGTTAATCGCGGTTCCCTTGGGGATTGCGGTTGGCGGGGCTTTTTTGTTGAGTAGGGGAGTTGCCGGCGGCGTTTTGCTTGGATTTATTTGCGAAGAACATCGGCTAGCCGCAGGATTGAAATCATCGACCGATAAGTGAGTTCCACTTTTTCGCCCGCAAGCAGTCGTTTCGAGCCAATCTCATCTAGCCCCACAAGCCGAGAAAACAGCGGGCCGCTCATCGTGCCATCGTCAATTGATTCCCTTATGGTCTTCAAAACGTCCGTATCATGAAGCGATGCCGAGCTGTAGGGGGCAACACGAGCGGAACTCTCAATTAACGACGAGACAAAAGGATGGAGATGCTTTGGACATAGTCCATCAAACACCACATCCCCATTGTCGTTCGAGCCGACCAGGCGCCAAGTATAATGATCGACCCAGTCATCTCCGTCATATATGGCGTCCATGAGCAACTTCCCGTCTAGAGAGAGAAACCTATTTGGACATCGGGGCGCAAGACCGCAATCCATATCGGGCCTGCAGCAGCTCCAACCCAACGCACCACATAGGTTCCCTTTCGTACATGTGTATCAATCTGCCCCGAAATGCCGGTGAATGCAAAACCAGACCCGTTTGTCGGATAGCAATCGACGTATTTTTGTTTTCCGCTCACAACCTTGTATAGATATATCGTTCC
>CATZKS010000066.1 GCA_958421035.1 uncultured Collinsella sp.
GGTCACCGGTGAGATGCTTCGTGAGTACGAGGCCATCCCCGTATGGCCGGCATCGCACTACGTGACCGAGAAGCCGAAGGTCAAGGCGGCTCTGAAATCGATCAGCGAAGAGTGCGAGAAGCGCGTGGCGGAGCTCAAGGCGACCGACAAGTTGCTCGAGGCGCAGCGTCTGCAGCAGCGCACCGATTATGATCTTGAGATGCTCGAGACGATGGGCTTTTGCAACGGCATCGAGAACTACTCGCGTCATCTGGACGGTCGCAAGCCGGGTGAGCCGCCGTTTACCCTAATCGATTACTTTCCCAAGGATATGCTCTGCATCATCGATGAGAGCCATGTGACGGTGCCGCAGATTCGCGGCATGCACGAAGGTGACCGCTCGCGTAAGGTGACGCTGGTGGAACACGGTTTTCGCCTGCCCTCGGCACTCGATAACCGCCCGCTTCGTTTCGATGAGTTTGAGGCAAGGATACCCCAGTTTATCTATGTTTCGGCCACGCCGGGCGATTACGAGCTGCGGGTGAGCCAAAACGACGTGGAGCAGATCATTCGTCCGACCGGCCTGCTCGATCCCAAGATCGACGTTCGTCCGGTCCGAGGCCAGATTGACGATCTTGAGGACGAGATTCGCGAGCGCGTTGCACGCAAAGAGCGCGTGCTGGTGACCACGTTGACCAAACGCATGGCCGAGGACCTGACCGACCATCTGCTTGATGCCGGCATTAAGGTCAATTACATGCACTCCGATACAGCGACGATGGACCGTGTCGAGATCCTGCGAACGCTGCGCGAGGGCAAGATCGATGTTCTCGTTGGCATCAACCTGCTTCGTGAGGGCCTGGATCTTCCCGAGGTCTCACTGGTGGCAATTCTCGACGCCGATAAGGAAGGCTTCTTGCGCAACCGCCGTTCGCTGATTCAGACGATTGGCCGCGCGGCCCGTAACGCCGATGGCGAAGTCATCATGTATGCGGACGTTGTGACCGATTCGATGAAAGAGGCCATCGAGGAGACGCGGCGCCGCCGCGAGATTCAGATGGCATATAACGAAGAGCATGGCATTGTGCCCAAGACGGTGCGCAAGGCTATCAACGACATCTCAAGTTTTATTGCCGAAGCCGAAAAAACCGTGGGTTCCAAGGGGCGCTCGAAGGGCGACTCCCTTGGCCATGGCGCATTCTATACGCCCGATGAGTCGGGCGAGGGCGGCGTGCCGGAAACGGTGGCACCCGAGCAGACACTTGCGGAGCAGTTGGAAGAACTGCCGCATGACGAGCTTATGCGGATCGTCGAAACCATGGAAGAGGATATGCGCAACGCTTCTGCCGCCATGGACTTTGAGGAGGCGGCGCGCCTGCGCGATGCCGTCGTTCAGATTCGGGCGATGCTCGAGGGTGCGTCTGAGGACGAGACGATCGAGCGCTTACGTTCGCAGGCCCGCAAGGGTTCCACGTTCGCATCGGGCAGAAAACGCCAGGGTGCACGGTTTAAGAAATAGCGAACAGGCCCCGAGTTCCCTGTGGAGCTCGGGGCCTGTGTCTTTTGCGTGCTGGAATTCGTGCGCTAGAGGTCTGCGATCAAGGCTTCGGCACAACGAATGCCGTCGGTGGCCGCGCTCATGATGCCGCCGGCATATCCAGCTCCCTCACCGCAAGGGTAGAGGCCCGGGGTCGACACGGCATGGCACGTTCGGTCTCGGGTGACAGTAACCGGTGAGCTCGAACGAGTCTCCACGCCGGTAAGAACGGCATCGGGGCGGTCGTAGCCTCGTAGCTTTTTTCCGAGTAGGGGAAGTCCCAGGCGGAGCGACTCGACGATATGCTGCGGCAGGGCTTCGTCAATTACCGTCCAGGTTACACCGAGCGGATAGGTGGGCTTTACCTTTCCGGGCGCCTTGCTGGCGCGTCCTGCGAGGAAATCTCCGACGAGCTGTGCCGGTGCGTTCCAGTTGGAGCCGCCCAGGCGATAGGCGGCCGCCTCGCAGGCACGCTGGAGCTCGATGCCGGCGAGCGGGTCATCGTTGGGAAGGTCCTCAGGCGTGACGTTAACGAGCAAGGCGGCATTTGCGTTGCGTCCGTCGCGGGCATTGAGGCTAGCGCCGTTGACGCACAGGTGGCCCTGCTCGGAAGAGGCGGCGACAACCTGTCCGCCGGGGCACATGCAAAACGAGAACACGCTGCGGCCGTTGGGAAGATGGGCAACAAGTTTGTAAGGGGCCGCCCCGAGCGCTGGATGTCCCGCCAAGGCTCCATATTGGGCTCGATCGATGTCGCGCTGCGGATGCTCGATGCGAACGCCCATGGCAAAGGTCTTTTGTGCGAGGGCCACGTTGTGGTCTTTAAGGAGCTCAAAAATATCGCGAGCAGAATGCCCGCAGGCGAGGATGAGGTGCTTTGTCTCGATTGGCTCGCAAGCGGCGTCTTGGGACGATTGGACATCAATACCGGTAATGGCGCCAGACGCGTCGATGTGAATGTCGACGAGCTTTGTTCGATAACGGACGACACCTCCGAGCTGCTCGATGCGCTGGGATATAGCGGTGACAACCGTGGGAAGGATGTCGGAGCCAATGTGCGGCTTGGCATCCCACAGAATATCGCGGGGCGCACCCGCCTCGACGAAGGTTTCGAGGATAAGGCGATGGGCGGGATTTTTTGTTCCCGTATTGAGCTTGCCGTCCGAGAAGGTCCCCGCGCCGCCCAGACCAAACTGGATATTACTCTCGGGGTCGAGGATGCGCTCCTTTAGAAAGAGGTCGATTGCATACGAGCGGCGAAATGCCGGGTCGCCGCGCTCGATGAGCAAGGGCTTAAGACCTGCTTCGGCGAGCGTAAGCGCAGCGAAAAGGCCGGCGCATCCGGCGCCGACAACGACAGGGCGTTCTTGAGGTGCGTCGGAGACGGGGGTGGGGAATGAAGACCCATCGTCTTCTATCGCGCGTACGCGCGAGCGGTCACGCTCGGCAACGCTGTCGACCGCTTCTCGCTCGAGGTGGGGACTAGTCAGCTCAACACGAAAGCTCAGGATAAAATGGACGTCTCGTTTTTTGCGGGCGTCGATTGACTTGCGGTGGAGCTCGATGGACTTGATCTCGGAGTCCTTGCAACGTAGGACGCGCTTGGCGACTCGCTTGCCAACAATGAGGCAGGCATTTTCATCGCCGGCTTCATCGAGCGACGCGTTGACTTGGGTGATTTCGATCATCGAGGTCTCCTTAGAGGCAAGAAAGAGGCCGTCCGGTATCCCAGACGGCCCGAATGCGTTTTTGATTATAGACTGCGCGGCTACAGGCTGCTTGCAGCGCGAATGCCCGAGAGCCAGGCCCACGCAAGGTTAAAGCCTCCGCAATCGGCGTCGATGTCGAGCGCTTCGCCGCAGACGTAAAGCGGGGGGTCGACAACGCTGCGCGCGCGTAGACTGGGTGTTGAGATGCTCTCGACAGATATGCCACCACGCGTGACCTGCGCCGAGCGCTCCTCGGCGGTTCCTTCGACGAGCAACTTAAAGTGCTTGAGGATCGAGACCAGGTGGATGACATCGTTGGAGCCTGGATGGCACTGCTCGAACGCCGTGCAGACGACGCGGGAGAGTTGCGGGGCAAGCATACCGTCGAGCCAACGGGGATCGCGGGGCGAAAAGCCGCCGAGCAGCTCAACGCGCCGGTTGAGCATATCGAGCAACTCGTCTTTAGAGAGGTCGGGGAAAACGTCGAGCAGGATCGTATCGCCGCGCTGGATACGACGGGAGAGGTTGAAGACAGCGACGCCCGAGATGCCGAAGGTTCGAAACAGGACTTCACCGTCTTCGTGCCAGAGCTCATTATGATTGCGGGCGAGCGTCAAGCAGGCGCGGACGCGCAGGCCATCCAACGTCTTGAGTGCCGCCCGATCGCCGACGACCGTTGCCGATACGGGGCAGAGGATGGGGCGCAGCGAAGTGAGGGGGAGGCGAAACGTATCGGCGATACCGGTGGGGTTGCCGCCCGTGGCGATAATTACGGCATGTGCCTGCAGGGCCTCGTTCTTGCGAGGGACATCGGCGAGCGCTTTCCGAAGCGAGCGGAGCTCCGATTTTCGGTCGTCGTGCTTTTTTGCCTTGAGCGCCCGCGCTGGACGGTCTATCTGGAGTGCCCAGCCTTCGGAAGCTTTGTGTGCCGAGGCAACGTTGGCTCCGCAGATTAAGGTGATACCCAGGCGGTCGCAAACATTGAGAAGTGCGTCGCGCACCGATTCGGCGCGAAGGGAGCGCGGGTACAGCCGGCCTTCCTCGGAGGTTGTCATGATGCCCAGCGAGGAGAAGAAACCCATAAGCTCTTGTTCGGGCTGGGGGCCCATGACGGATTCGACGAATGCGGGGTGGTTATACCGCTGAGGATCAATCGATTCGTTGGAGAGGTTGCAGCGGCCGTTACCGGTCGCAAGGAGCTTAAGGCCGCAGGCGACATCGCGCTCAACGATGCAGACGCTTTTGCCAGCGCGTGCGGCCGTAATGGCGGCGGCGAGGCCTGAAGCTCCGCCGCCGATTACCAGGACGTCATAGAAGGCGCTCGTGTTCACTTAGGCCTCGTCGGTCTCGTGCGGGGTAATAGCCTCGACGGCAGAGACTGCCTTGGGCAACATGCCATCGGGCAGCGCGGTCTCGACCTCGCCCTTATCGCAGGCCTCGGTGAGTGACGGATTGATGGGAAGCTGGCCCAAGATGTCGAGGTTATAGCGCTCTGCGACCTCGGGGAGCTTGCTCTTGCCAAAGACCTCGATCTTCTTGCCGCAGTCGGGGCACTCGATATAGCTCATGTTCTCGACGATGCCCAGAATGGGGACGTTCATCTTCTCGGCCATGTTGACCGCCTTGGCGACGATCATCGAGACCAGATCCTGCGGGCTCGTGACGATGACGATGCCGTCGACGGGCAGCGACTGGAAGACGGTGAGCGCGACGTCGCCTGTTCCCGGAGGCATGTCGACCAGCAGGTAGTCGATGGGGCCCCACGAAGTCTCGCTCCAGAACTGCCTAATGGCGCCTGCGATGACCGGACCGCGCCAAAGGACGGGGTCGGTCTCGTTTTGGAGCAGAAGGTTGGAGCTCATGACCTTGACGCCGTGCTCGGAGATTTCGGGCAGCATAAGGTTGCCAAGGGCATGGACGTGGCGTCCGCTCATACCGAACATCTTGGGGATAGAGGGACCGGTGATGTCGGCATCGAGGACGCCGACCTTGTGGCCGTGACGGGCAAGCTCGGTGGCGATGGCACCGGTGACAAACGACTTGCCGACACCGCCCTTGCCGGAAAGCACGGCGATGACGCGCTTGACCTCGGACAGCGTATTCTCCTCAAATTGCGACGGCGACGTTTGTCCGCCGGCGGCCTGTGCGTGCTCGCAACCCATGTATGACTCCTTTGTATATGTTGGGGCCGGGGCCCCGCGATGTGACACGAGCGTCATTGTACCCTCGTTTGCGAGCGGGAGTCATTTGCGATGCATTTGGGCCGAGCGTGCTTGCAATACGATGGGCCCAAGCGAATGGGCGGGCTTACTGAACTTTGCTGGCGAACTCGAGGTATTGCATGCGCTGCAGCTTGTCGATCGTCGAGGTGTATGGGCTGTCTTCAGATTCCAAGTCGTAGCGCAGCCCGTCGGCACCAAGGTAGCCGGCGACATTGATGGTGGGCACATCTGACCTTGTTGCAAGCAGAGCCTTTTGATAGTCGGTGAGCGGGGCGCCGATCTTATTAAGGGTGATGGCTGCAACCTCGTTTGCCCCGACGGTGTCGTAGACGTTGAGCTCGGTATTGCCGGCGATTTCATAGTTAGCCCAGACGAAATATGTCGACTGATAGATACGGAAAGCGTGGCTTGCCGTATCTTCCTGAGGGTACAGCTCGTCGTTGAGAGTCGTTGCGGCGCTCGGCTGATGGTCGCCAAAAAAGACAAGGACAACCGGTCTGCCGATATTGCGGAGTTCGTTGATAAAGTACTCGAGGTCCCGGTCGGATGCGTTGATGCAGGTGAGATAGGTGTTGAGCGCGCTATTGGCACCCTCGCTGGCTCCCTCGACCCAATAGTTTGTCAGTTCCTCGGCGGGAACGGTGCCATAGTCGTAGCCGCCGTGATTTTGCATCGTGACGTCAAAGATGAACTGCGGGGCTTCGTCGGTTCTAAGCAGGTCGAGTATCTTGTCGTAGGTGGCGTAGTCGCATACGCCGGCATGGTAACAGGGCGCACCTTCGAAATCGCCGATTGAAAGAAAGTCTCCAAAGCCCAGCTGCTGATAGATTTTATCTCGATGGTAGTTGACGGGGTTTTGCGGGTGCATAGCGGTAGCGGTATACCCAAGCTCCTTAAGGTCCTTTGCCAGGCTGTTGACGCCATTCATCTGATATAGCTGATAGGGGATTTTGCCTAATCCGACAAAGGCCGTTGTCGCTCCGGTCAAAAATTCGAATTCGGAGTTCGCCGTTCCGCCACCGGCGACCGAAGCGAGCATGGTGCCGCGAACAAGTGTGTCGGGAAGCGAGTTGTAGAATGCGGGGCCGGTGTACCCGGCCGCCTGGAGCTGCTCAAAGCACGAAAGGTCGCTAAAACTCTCATTCATGACGGCAACAATCGTCGGCTTGATTTCATTGAACTGGGCAACGGCCGCCGCGCGCTGCTCGCTCGAGCCATACGTGCTGTCGTAGGTGGCGGCGAGCTCCTGCTCGATGCTCTGCGCCTCATCGGGCGTATAGTCTTCGGGCTTCTCAATGGGCAACTCGTTGACCATTTCGGTGAACGAAGTGATAAAACCCTGAGACGCATACGTGGTGATGGGCTGCCAACGGTCAAATCCAAAATTCAGCGCCTGCTCCAAGTCGATGCTGGAAAAGCCCGAGAGCCCCACAACGGTCACTAGCAGAAAAGCGCAGAGGTTAGCGGCGATTGCGGGGAAGACATGGGTGGGCGTACGGAGCTTTCTCGGTCGGATAAGCGAAAGAAGCCCTAGGGAAATCTCCAGCAGGGCTAGAGAGGTTACGATTCCGGCGGTAAAGGTAAACTCGTATCCCTCGCTCACTTCCATTGCGGTGCCAAGGGCCAAGATATCGCTTGGCAGGATGGCCTCGCCTTTAAACGTTATGACGAAGTGCTCGGCAATGCCAAGGATGCAACAGGCGACGGGCACGAGGGCCATGACGCCTCCATGACGCTGTCCCAGCAAATAAAGGGAGAGCAGAACCGTCGCGAGCAGCCCGACGGAAAACCCGAATGAGTTGGCGGGAATGCGATAGAACGTTTCGTTACAGGCAATTTCGAGTGAAACGAACGAGAGCGCTGAAACAGCGGCGATGACAAGGATGTCACGGCAAATACAGGCAACCGTTCCCGTCGCAAGATCGGTTTGGTCGATAAGTCCCGAAACCAAGGGCTCGACAAGAAGTATGACGGCGGTAGCACCGAGCGCCGAATAAGAAAGGACCCATAGGGAATTGTCCTCATTTACGAGCAATTGATTCGTAATCCATGCAGCTACCATGCCGAGCGGGATGAGGAGCGTCGCGCACCAAAAGACGCGGGCAATGGGCGGCTTTTCATTGTGTTTGATTGAAAAATATACGCGCACCACGACGATGGCCACGATAAGGACGGCGATGAATATGGGCAGATTGGCCATGTCGCTCGAAGTGATTTCAAGGGGGATATCTTCGGTCATGGACGTTCCTCTGCTACGGCAAATTAAGTTCAGTATTAGATTACTGTAACCTTTCCACGGCATTTCGAGAAACAAAGCGCCCGATACGCAAAGCTAAAGGTCTGCGAATCTTGTATTACGAACATCTGTGCGCGTCGAGTGCGCTAAACTCATCGGCAGTATGATTCGATGCAATAGGAGGCAAGGAGCTTCCATGTCTGATTCTTCTATCGTTATTCGCGGCGCTCGTGAGCACAACCTTCGTGATATCGATGTTTCCATTCCACGTGACCAACTCGTGGTCATTACCGGTCTTTCTGGCTCGGGCAAGAGCTCGCTGGCATTTGACACTATCTATGCCGAGGGCCAGCGCAGATACGTCGAGAGCCTTTCGAGCTATGCGCGCCAGTTCTTGGGCCAGATGGACAAACCCGACTTGGATTCAATCGACGGCCTTTCGCCGGCGGTGTCGATCGACCAAAAGACGACGTCTAAAAACCCTCGCTCGACGGTTGGCACCGTAACCGAGATTTATGACTATCTGCGCCTGCTGTTCGCCCGTGTGGGCACTCCGCACTGTCCCGAATGCGGCCGCGTCATTGAGCGCCAGACGACCGACCAGGTTGCCGACAAGGTCTTGGCGGCGGGGGAGGGTCGCCGCGCGTTTGTGCTGGCACCGGTGGTGCGCGGGCGAAAAGGCGAGTACACCAAACTGTTTGAGGACCTTCGCGCCGAGGGCTTTAGCCGCGTGCGTGTCGACGGCGAAGTGCGCTCGCTCGATGATCCGATCGATCTGGACAAGAAGTTCAAGCACGATATCGAGGTCGTGGTCGATCGCATCGTGATCCGTGAGAACTCTCTTGGCCGTATCGCCGAGTCTGTTGAGCAGGCGACCGCGCTGGCTCACGGCAATGTAAACGTGTACATGCTGCCCGATCGTGATGCTCCAGAGGGGACCGAGGGCGAGCTTCTGGAGTATTCGTTGGCCTTGGCGTGCCCGGAGCATGGACACTCCATTGACGATCTTCAGCCGCGTGATTTTTCGTTCAACGCTCCCTATGGCGCATGTCCTGAGTGCGACGGCCTGGGCTTTAAGAAAACCGTTGATGCCGAGGCGCTGATTGAGGATCCCTCGAAGTCCATTGCCGACGGAGTCTTTGGTAGCCTGTTTGGCAATTCGAACTACTATCCGCAGATTTTTGCTGCGGTCTGCAAACACTTTAAGGTGAGCGCCGATACGCCGTGGGAGGACTTGCCCCCTCGCGTGCGTCGTGCATTCTTGGATGGCCTGGGCGATACGAAGATCTCGGTCGACTACCAAAAGCTCGACGGACGTCGCAGCCAGTGGGATACCAAGTTTTCGGGCGTTCGCAACATCCTGTACGAACGCTATACCGAGACGACGAACGAGAACACCAAGACGCGCCTGGAGAAGTACATTCGCGAGGAACCGTGCTCGAGCTGCCACGGCGCTCGTTTGCGCCCTGAGATGCTCGCCGTCACCGTGGGCGGCAAGTCCATTTACGAAGTTTGTTGCCTGTCGTGCCGTGAATCGCTCGAGTTTTTTGAGGGCCTGGAACTCACCGAGCGCCAACAGTTTATCGGCGGCCGTATCGTCAAGGAAATTCTGGAGCGCCTGCGTTTTCTGGTCGATGTTGGACTCGACTATCTGACGCTCGATCGTGCCTCGGCGACGCTTTCCGGTGGCGAGGCACAGCGTATTCGACTGGCAACGCAGATCGGCGCGGGTCTCATGGGCGTGCTCTATATTCTGGACGAGCCCTCGATCGGTCTTCATCAGCGTGACAACGAGCGCCTGATCAAGACGCTCGAGCGCCTGCGCGATATCGGCAATACCGTTATCGTCGTCGAACACGACGAGGACACAATCCGTGCCGCCGACTACGTGATCGACATGGGACCCGGCGCCGGCGTCAACGGCGGACACGTAGTCGCGGCGGGAACGCCTGCCGATATCATGGCGTGTCCTGAGTCGATGACGGGCGCTTATCTGACCGGCAAACGAATGATCCGGGTGCCTGATGAACGGCGCAAGCCCGGTCGCGGCTGCCTTAAAATTACGGGCGCTCGAGCTAACAACCTCAAAAACGTTACTGCCAAGATCGAGTTTGGTACGCTTACGGTTGTTACCGGCGTGTCGGGATCGGGCAAGAGCTCCCTGGTTACCGACACCATTGCGCCTGCCCTTACGAATGCCATTCACCGCTCGACGCGCCCTGTGGGTCCGTATAAAAAAATCGAGGGCATCGAGTGCATCGATAAGGTTATCGATATCGACCAGTCGCCGATTGGCCGCACGCCGCGCTCCAACCCTGCTACCTATATCGGCCTGTGGGATGATCTTCGCGCGCTGTTTGCGAGTACGCCGGAGTCGAAGGCGCGCGGCTACTCGCCGGGTCGTTTCTCCTTTAATGTGAGTGGCGGGCGCTGTGAGGCGTGCAAGGGCGATGGGCAGATTAAGATCGAGATGCACTTCCTTCCCGATATCTACGTTCCCTGCGAAGTTTGCGGCGGTAAACGCTACAACCGCGAGACACTCGAGGTCACCTACCGTGGCAAGACCATCTCGGACGTGCTCGACATGAGCGTCACCGAGGCGCTGGCCTTCTTTGGGAATATCCCGCAGATTAAGCGCAAGCTCCAGACGCTGTACGATGTAGGCTTGGGCTACGTGAGCCTGGGCCAGCCCGCCACGACGCTCTCGGGCGGCGAGGCGCAGCGTGTGAAGCTCGCCAAGGAGCTTCATCGACGCCAGACGGGCAAGACGTTCTATATTTTGGACGAGCCGACGACCGGCCTTCATTTTGAGGACGTCCGCCAGCTGCTCGATGTGCTGCAGCGCTTGGTCGATGCGGGCAACACGGTGCTGGTGATTGAGCACAACCTTGATGTCATCAAGGTTGCCGACCGCCTGATCGATATGGGTCCCGAGGGCGGTAACGGCGGCGGAACCGTCGTGGTTTCGGGCACACCGGAGCAGGTTGCGGACTGTCCGCAGAGTTATACGGGCAAGTTTTTGGCGCCGTTGCTCAGGCGTGACCGGGAGCGTCAGGCTCAACTTGATGCTCAATAAATAGGCGATTCAGTTTATGGACGCCATCGACTCCTTGTGATTCGATGGCGCTTGCTGTGCCGAAGTGACGTATGCAGTCGAATTGGACATATACTTAATCATTACGTCCGAATGCGAGAGAAAGGATATGTCATGGCAAAGGCTGTAAAGACGCCAAAAACCAATGCGATGCGCGAGCTGGAAAGTGCCGGCATTTCCTATGTTCTACATACGTACGAAGACGATGGTGATGAGTCGGTGGGCCTGGGGGTTGCGATTTCGGAGCAGCTTGGCGAGGAGCCCGGTCAAGGATTTAAGACTTTGGTCTGCGTGACACCGTCCAACGACTATGTCGTGTGCTGCATCCCTGTTGCCGACGAGCTCGATCTAAAGTCCGCCGCGCGTGCCGCGGGGGAGAAGTCCTTGGCCATGATGCATGTGAAGGATTTGCTTGCGGCGACTGGCTACGTTCGCGGCGGCTGCAGCCCGGTCGGTATGAAAAAACGCTACCGGACGCTCATTGATGAGACATGCGTCCTTTGGGATACCATTTTTATTTCGGGAGGCAAGCGTGGTTATCAGCTCGAGCTTGCACCCGATGATTTAATTGCATTTTGCGGGGCGACGGTTGCCGCGATTACGAGAGAGGACTGAGCGATGCCGCAGGAAGAATTGAAGCGCGGAGCTCATTTTGCAAAAGAATCTGCGCTTCAGACGCCCTCATCCGAAGCTTCTTCGTCGCGAGATGACACTGACGACATGGGCTCGTCGGACTACTCCACGGTTGGTCGTTCCGCCGGGCTTATGACCATCCTGACCATCGTGTCTCGCGTTACCGGTTTTATCCGAACGTGGGCAATGGCGGCCGCTATTGGCATGTCGCTACTCTCGTCCTCCTATCAGGTCGCCAACAACCTGCCCAATATGCTCTACGAACTCGTGATGGGCGGCATGCTCGTGACGGCGTTTTTGCCCGTGTACATGGGCGTGAGGCGTGAGCAGGGTCGCGAGGCCTCGAACGAGTACGTGGGCAACCTGCTCGGCATTCTGCTTTTAGTGCTGGGTGGCATTTCGTTGCTGGGGACCGTGTTCGCCCCGGGCTTTATCTGGACGCAATCGTTCCTTTCGGGTGACGGCGGCAGCATGGATACCGCTGCGTTCATGTTCCGTTTCTTTGCCATCCAGATTCTGTTTTATGGTTTGGGCTCGGTGTTCTCGGGCGTTCTCAACGCACACCGCGACTACTTCTGGTCGACGTTTGCCCCGGTCCTCAACAATGTGATCGTC
>CATZKS010000067.1 GCA_958421035.1 uncultured Collinsella sp.
TGCGGAACGTCTGGATGCCGCCGCTCTTGGAGATGCCCTTGGTCTCGACAGTTGCCGAGGTCTCGGGCGCGTTGAGCACGACCTTGCAGCCGGTGTCGAGGTTTTGACCGGCGCCGGCAAAGGTGATGCCGGTAAAGCTCGAGCGGGCGCGGCGGCCGTTGAGCACGCTCATGGGGTAGAGGTAGCCCACGTGGCTGCCGAAGGAGCCGCTGATCCACTCGATGTCGCCGTCCTCGTCCACGCGCGCACGCTTGGTGTTGAGGTTGTACATGTTCTTGGACCAGTTTTCGATGGTCGAGTAGCGCAGGTGCGCGCGCTTGCCTACAAAGAGCTCCACAGCGCCGGCGTGGAGGTTGGCCACGTTGTACTTGGGCGCGGAACAACCCTCGATAAAGTGCAGGTCGGCATCGTCCTCGACGATGATGAGCGTGTGCTCAAACTGGCCGGCGCCCTTGGCGTTGAGGCGGAAGTAGCTCTGCAGCGGAAAATCGAGCTTGGTGCCCTTGGGCACGTAGACAAACGAGCCGCCCGACCACACGGCACCGTGCAGGGCCGCAAACTTGTGGTCGGTGGGCGGGATGAGCGTCATAAACTTCTCGTGGATGAGCGGCTCCCACTGCGGGTCGTGCAGAGCCTCCTCGATGCCGGAGTAGACGATGCCCATCTTGGACGCCGTGTCCTGCATGTTGTGGTAGACCAGCTCGGAGTCGTACTGCGCGCCGACGCCCGCCAGGTAGCTACGCTCAGCGTCGGGGATGCCCAAGCGCTCAAAGGTGTTCTTGATGTCGTCAGGCACCGACTCCCAGTCGTGCTTTTGGTCGGTGTTGGGCTTGACGTAGGTGACGATGTTATCCATGTCCAGGCCCTCGATGGAGGGGCCCCACGTCGGATCCGGGAAGCGGTTGAAGATCTCGAGGGACTTGAGGCGCAGGTCGAGCATCCACTGCGGCTCGTCCTTCTTGGCGCTGATCTCGCGCACGATGTCGGGCGTGATGCCGGCGTCGAGGCGCTCAAATCCCTCCTCGCCATAGGTGAAGTCGTAGAGGCTGCGGTCGATGTCCGCGACCTCGGTGCGGTTCTTGGTCATTGCGTCGCCCCTTTACGCCTGCTGCTCGGCAGCGGCGGCCTCGGCCTGGGCGCGCTGCTCGGCGGCCTCGCGCTCGAAGGTCTCAAAACCGTTCTTGTCGATCCAGGGAATGAGCGAGGCGTCGTCCTCGCGTACGATGTGGCCCTTGACCATAACGTGGACGTGGTCGACATCCAGGTGCTCCAGGATGCGCGTGTTGTGCGTGATGATGAGCATGGAGCCGTCGCAGCTCTTGCGGTAGGCGTCCATGCCGTGGCTGACGGTGGAAAGCGCGTCGACGTCTAGGCCCGAGTCGGTCTCGTCGAGGATGGCGAGCTTGGGCTGCAGCAGCAGAAGCTGGAGCATCTCGACCTTCTTCTTCTCGCCGCCCGAGAAGCCTACGCCCAACTCGCGGTTGAGGTAGGCGGTATCCATGTTGAGCTCGGCCGCGAGCTCCTTGACGCGACGGCGGAACTCCTTGCCCTTCATCTCCAGGCCGGGGCGGCCGGCGATGCTGGCGCGCAAAAAGCTCGACAGCGGCACGCCCGGGATCTCGACTGGGGCCTGGAAGCTCAGGAACAGGCCGGCGCGCGAGCGCTTGTCGGTGGTGAGCTTGGTGATGTCCTGGCCGTCAAAGACGATGCGGCCGTCCTGCACGGTGTAGACGGGGTCGCCCATGACCAGGTGGCCGAGGGTGGACTTACCGGCGCCGTTGGGTCCCATCAGCACATGGGTCTCGCCGGCGGCGACGTTGAGGTTGACGTTGTGGAGGATGGTCTTCTCATCCACGGAGGCGGTGAGACCTTCGATGGAAAGCAGCGGATTTGCGCTCATGCTGTCCCTCTCTGTATATGGTGTACTCATAGGTGTACTAAACCCTAGGAATCTTCTCGGAATAAAGTTACTATGGGTTCGGCGTTAGTCAAGGGAAAACCCGACTAATCCACTCGACTTTTTAGATGTGGGACATAATAATCAGGTTTGTTTGCCCCGCGTGCATAGGATTTGGGACAAATTGGCCTGATTTTGTCCCAGGAACAACGGGAGGGTAGGTATGCTCATTTCTTCTAAGGGCCGCTATGCCCTCCGGCTGATGATCTATATCGCGGCGCTGGGCGACGCCGAGGGCAAGATTGCCTTGCGCGAGGTTGCCGACCGCGAGCATATCTCGCAAAAGTATCTGGAGCAGCTGGTTCGTCCGCTTATGAAGGCGGGCCTGCTTAAGAGCGTGCGCGGCAAGGGCGGCGGCTACATGATGGCCAAGGACCCGGCTGAGGTGCGCGCCGGCGATATCTTGCGTGCCGTCGAGGGCAGCACGGCTCCGGTGGCGTGCGACGGCATCGACAACAGCTGCACCCGCAGCGATCTTTGCTCGACCGTCAAGTTCTGGCGTGGTCTGGACGACGTGATCGAAAAGTACGTCGACGGCGTGACGTTGGCCGACCTGGCCACCGTTCCCGAGATCAACTTTGACATTAAGCTGTAGGGGTGCAAATGGCATCTCTCGACAAGGTGTACAAGCAAATCGAAGTTTTTGCTCGGGAATGTGACGCCGAGAAGGTCGTGCTGTTTGGGTCTCGCGCTCGAGGTGACAACTTGCCCAAGAGCGATATTGACATCGCCGTAGCAGGTTGCCGGGATTTCGGCCGCTTCTCATATTTGATCGATGAACGTCTTGATACTCTTTTAGATGTAGATGTCGTCAATCTCGACGAGTCCTTATCGCAGCAATTGCTCGATGAAATTGCCAGGGATGGTGTGATTCTGTATGAAAAAATATGAGAACTTTGTCAGCGCCTTGGCGAATCTTGAGGATGCGCCCAATCAGGATCTCAACAATGATTTTGTTCAGAGTGGATTGATTAATAAGTTCAATCTTCAATTTGAACTGAGCTGGAAGCTTCTTAAGCGTCTGCTCGAGTATGAGGGCGCCACGCTTGCCGCGTCGGGGTCTCCTCGCGCCATCTTGAAGGAGTCGTACCGATTCTACGACTTTATTGATGAGGCAGCCTGGCTAGATATGCTCAGAGACCGCAATACGAACGTCCATATCTATGACAACAAGCTCGCTCAAGATTTGATTCAGCGCATCTTGAACGTCTATATCCCCGCATTCTGCCAGCTGAGGGACGGGCTGATGGAGCGTTACGGCGAGCTTCTGTTGGCGCCCGACGACCAGTTTGTTTAATTCCTTAAGATTTCGCGGAGGGTTGTTGCCGTTTACCGAGGGGTTGTTGTGCAACAACGGGCGAGCTGCAATACTTATTTTTATCTTTGCAAACTGAACTTTAACTACACCAATGCAGGGAGGATCTTATGCAGCCCAAGCATTCTGCTATTGTCGCGGGCCTGACGTTGGCGCTTTCGTTTGGCGCCGTTTCCGCGCCGGCACCTGTCGCTGCCGAGGAGCCCACGCCGGGCGTTGCCTCGGATGCCACCGATATCGATAAGGGTCTCTACACCCAGCAGTCCTTCTCGGGCGTGCTGAGGTCGGTCCAGGGCGTTTCGTTTGTCAACGTGACTCCCGAGATGAAGTACTTTACCAAGTACGAGAGCCATGGTAACTACAACCAGGGATTTTCGTATGGTGACGGCTATAACGCACTGGGTTACTATCAGTTTGATCGCCGCTGGTCGCTCATTCCGTTTATGAAGCAGGTTTACAACTACGATTCTGCCAAGTACAGCATGCTCAAGGATGCGATTGATCGCGGCAGCGAGATTTCCAACACGAGCAATGCCATGTATGAGAACGGCCAGCTCACCGAGTTGGGCCGTATTGCGCAGGAGGCCTTTCAGGGTGCTTACAACACCGATCCTGTTGAGTTCTCAGCACTTCAAGATGCTTATGCGTACAACTCGTACTATGCGGTGACCGAGGCGTGGCTCAAGAGCGGCCTGGGTATTGACATTTCGGGCCGCGCCGACTGCGTCAAGGGCATGGTGTGGAGCATTACCAACATGTGCGGCACTGGTGGCTGCAGGGACTTTTTCCGCTGGGCGAATCTTTCCAACGATATGTCCGACCGAGAGTTTGTGACGGCGCTCTCCAATAGCGTGGTCAACAATGTCGCCACCAAGTTTTCGAGTCAGCCCCAGTATCATGAGGGCTGGAAGAATCGTTATAAGAATGAGCTGAAGGACTGCTTGGTTTATATCGCCGAGGATGAGGCTGCCGCTGCGACGCCCGTGCAGCCCGAGCCTACGCCGGCGCCCTCACCGACACCTGATTCGAATGACGGCTCGAGTGACGATGTCAACGATGACAGGATGGATGCGCCCTCGACCGATGCTGACGGTAATGGCTCTGCTGGTGGCACTACCAACGACGGCTCTACCTCGAACGGCTCCGATTCGAACGGCTCTGCTGCGAGCGATTCGCCTTCAAGCTCTGCCGGCAATACGGACAGCGACGCTTCTGGTTCGACCGACGCTGGCACCTCTAACTCATCTACCGGCTCGAGCGATTCGTCCGTTGACACCGGCTCTAACAACGGCTCCGGCTCTGACACGACCCCTGATTCCGATGCTTCCAAGGACGACTCGAATAAGGCGCCGGACGCTCCCGTTGCTTCGCCGGACAAGAAGCCTTCTTTCTCCGAGCAGCTTGGTTCTACGCTGGGTTCTTCGCTGATGGCTGGCGTCAATAACGGCTCGGCCCAGAACAAGGACAACTCTGATCAGGTTTCCACGGAAAAGACCGAAGCCGCAAAGGGCGACTCCAAGGACAAGGCTTCCGAGAAGGCTGAATCCGATAAGGGTCCTAGCTCTGATGAGAAGGGCGACAAGTCCGGTCAGAAGAAGGACGAGAGCAAGACCGAGGGCGAAAAGAAACAGCCCGAAGACGACGACAAGAGCGGTGCTGACAACCAAGTCCAAGAGCAAAATGACTCCAAGACGGTGACCACTACAACCACGACGACTACAACGACCAAGTCATCTGGCGGTAACATGCCCAAGACGGGCGACCTTATCGTTATGGCGAGCCTTGCCAGTGCAAGCTTGGCCACGCTGGGTGCCACGTCTATTGTGAGTGGCAAGCATAAGCTCGATCAGCAAAAGAAGGCTGCTGGGCAGAACGACTCCGAGGAGTAGTCCCTTTCGGTTGCCCGACAACTAAAGATTCGCAATGGGGGCCGGTGCAGTTGCATCGGGCCCCATTTTGTTGCACAACGATTTGTTATGCCCCCTCAAGGCCTTTGTTCCTACCGTTGCCCGATGCCTTTGCACGGATCCAGCGTTGCACTTGAACTGCTCGCTACAATGGGCTTCGTGCTGCGTTTTAGGGAGAAGTTACGGTGTCTGAACAGGAGTATTGCAACAGTGACGATACTTTTGGCGTACGGCTTGTCAACCATGTCGATGATGCGGTTTTGCCGGTCGGTGTGCATGATTTTGCCGATGCCATTGGTCGTTGCATGCTGGTCGACAAGACCATGTTTATTGCCGATGTGTTGGACTGCGACGCGTCCGTTGTGGTGTGCTGTCGACCCGAGGGTTTTGGCAAGAGCATGAACTTGTCGATGCTCAGGGCTTTTCTGGAGCGTCCGGCGGTCGGTCGCGCCGGTCGGATCTCGTTTGCCGATGCTCAGATTTGGGATGCGAACGGCGGGCGCTATCGGGATGAGTATGCTTGCTATCCGGTGATATCGCTGGACTTTTCTGGCGCTGGGAGGCGTGGCCCCGCTGTTGCCGGCGTCGTGCGCGATGCCCTTTCGGGCGAGTGCGCTCGCTTGTTGGCGCTCTTGGAGGCTCCGGATTTAGCTCGAGATAAGGTGCGTCACATCGAACGTGTCGCGCGTGGCGTGGCGAGCGCGGACGAGGTTGACTCGGTGCTCGGTGTGCTCATAGAGCTGCTGGAGATTGCCTGCGATGAGCAGGTTGTATTGCTCGTTGATGGGTACGATGCGGCGTGGTCTCGCCGTGCGAGCGCGAGGGACGCTTCCGACGCCGATCCGGCAGAACTACTTGACCGTGTGCTGTTTGACGCCATTGCCACTGCGCGCGATTCGTTGCGGCTGACGTGTCTGATGGGGGAGTGTCCCGGTCCTGCCGAAGCGGCGCTTTCTTCGCGCGGCTGCTCGTATTGTCTGACGACGCCGCTGTCGGCGTGGTGTGACCGATGTTTCGGTTTTTCGGATGCCGAGGTCGAGGCTCTTTTGAATCATGCTGGGCGCGAGGAATACCTGGATGATGCGCGTGAATGGCTCGAGGGGTATCGGTTTGGCAGGGCCTATTGCTCGAGTCCAGAGCGTGTGATCGGTTTTCTTGGCCGAGGCTGCACGGCGCCTGTGCGTGCCGATCTGTATGGATATGCCGATTGCCTGAGTAGGGTAGTTGCCGGGTGGAATCTCGACCGCCTTTCGGTCTTGTTTGATTTGCTCGAGGCCCATGGGTGCGCTGAGGTCTCGCTTTGTTTGGGCACTGCAGAGCCAGATGTCTCGCCTGACGATGGCATGTGGACAGCGCTGTATCTGTCCGGTTTTCTCACGACGGATATGACTGAGGAGCCAGAGCACGGCAATCGCCTCCGTGCTTTGCGATTGCCCAATAACGAGCTTCGACAGGCCTTGCGTCTAGTGATTGTTGAGTGGTTTGAGTGCGCTGCCGAAGACATTCGAGACGTCGATGCGTTTCGCGACGGGCTGTGCCGTGGGAACGAGGATACCGTGAGGCGGGCGCTAAGCCGCATCCTGGGGGATGCGGGAATCGGTGAGACCGACCCAGATAAGTCGCTGCCATATCATCTGCTCTTGCAGGGGCTCTGCTTTGGCTTACCGGGCTATGCCAATCCTGCCTCGAGGCGAAAGTGTGGCGCAGGTCGCTGGGACATCCAGGTTTTCCCTACGGGTGCTGTGTTCGACGTAGCAGATACGATTGGCATGCTGGACGAGCGCCCGCTGATAACGATTAACTTGATGTATGACCCCGATGTGGATGCGCTGGGACTGGAATTGCTGGCCGTGCAGTCGCTACTCGACATAGAGCGCGACGGCATCGACGAAATCCGTGTACCGCGCCCCGGCGTGGGTCGCATGCGCTGGGGGTTTGGGTTTGATGGGCAGCATGTGGCTACGGTGTGCCAGCTGCTTTAAGCGCCGAGGTGTTTCCGGCTTCCGTTACTCCGCGTCCTTCAGGGGCGGCATGGGCTTCCAGTTGGGATCCTTGATGATCTTGCGGGCGTCCTTCATACCTCGGCGCAGCGCCGGAATGCCGGTCTTAAAGCACTTGTCGACCGCGGCCAGGCGAATGAATTCCTTGCAGAAGGTCGCGGCGTTGCCCAGACGGAACAGCATAGGGTGGTAGTCGCCGTAGATCTGCATGTAGCGTGCCAGATAACCGCGGTTGCGCATGATGTAGTAACGGTTGGTGTCGCTCGTGGAGTTGAGCTGGCGCTTGCCGGCGATATCCCAGTTAGAGACGGCGCGGGCGCGCTTGAGCACCAGGTCGGCCACAACGGCGGCGGGGAAGTGCTGGCTGGCCACGTAACCATAGCAGGCATCGTCGCCGTAGATGAAGAATCGCGCATCGGGCAGGCCGATCTTGTCGACCACGCGGCGCGAGAACATGCCGCCCTCAAAGCATAGCTGGTTCATGGCGCGGTAGCCCTCGGGTCCCAGGTCCCACTTGGCGACAGGGTTGGGAATGCCGAGTGAAAGGATGAGTTGGTATTGCCAAAAGAAGGCGCCGCCGTCAAAGTCCAGGCGCGAACCCTGGATGACATCGTAGCGGTCGGTCCACTTGGCAAGACGCTCGATGCCTTCGGGGATGACGAGCACGTCGTCGTCCATCACCCAGAACCACTGGGCGCCCAGGTCGTAGGCGCACTTGGTGCCGGCGGAGAAGCCGCCCGCGCCGCCACCGTTTTCAAGCTGCGGCGCGTAGATAACGCGGTCGGTGCCGCCCTGCGCGTCAGGTTGCTCGGTGTCGATGCCCCACAGGTTGGCCAGGCGCTCGTTGAATGCGGTGCACATGGCCTCGGTCTCGCGTGAATTCTCGTTATCGACAATCACGATGCGCCAGGGCGCGGCCGTGAGCTCGGTCATGGAGTCGAACAAATTGGCCAGGAGTTCCTGGCGTTTGTACGTAACGACGACGATGGCGAGCTTATCGATGGGGGCGGGAAGGGTTGAAGGCATGGGGCAATATATCCTTTCACGTGCGGCGGGCGAGCGCTGCACGGAAGCTATCGAATACGTCCTTGGGACTGTCCTATTGTAAAGGCTCGGCGCACCTTAGCGGCAAGCTTTGAATAAAACGCAGGAACCTGCCATGGCTGTAGCGGCTTTAGGGTCTGACGGCAGCGTGTCTATTGCCGCTTGGGCTTGCAAGCGATAGGGCTTCTAGCTGCGTCGATGGTGAGAAGCGTCAGGGCAAAGACGATGCTAATGACGGTACCCGTGACGATACAAATAACTGCCGGGCTGTTTTGGCTGACCAGTATGTTTGCGAGCAACGTATTGAAGACGGGACGCCACGGGCTATTGGTGAGCGACTGCATCACATAGAAACCGAGCGTGGCGGTCGATAAGGTGACGATGGCACCTGCAGTCCGCGAATTGCCTGAGGCACTGCGTCGGGTAGCCGCAAAGAGCAGGGAGGCGGCAGCGAGGGCAAACGAGATCAGCGAGGTCGATTTGTAGGAGAGGATTGTCATCGCTGTGAGGTTGTCGGTGAAGGAGAGTGCTCCTTCCAGGATGATGGTGAGCACCAAAACCGTTACGAGCGAGCGCATGCCCAAGGCGCCCACCCTGTCCGAATCCATGACATCGGTAACGTCGCGGAGCAGTCCGCCGATCAAAAACGCGACTACGTACGTGGTAGCGCTCATGAGCTTTTGGAGCCAAGAAAACTCGCCGGCGCTTGTCACACTCATAGCGGCTAAATACCCGTTAACAACAAATGCGAGGATGCCAACGGCGATGACCGTCGTCTTGTAGGTTTTCTGGGGGAGTCGACTCTTAGCCAGTCCAAACCATGGCGCCATGAAGACCGTGGCGGCATAGACCCAGATAAACTCAAGGCCTAACGTGTACCAGTAGTGCGTATTGAGGGTAACATCGGGAATGGGTGAGACGACCGTGGACCACGCGAGCGCCACGAGGCAATAAAACGCAGTGGGCATAATGACCTTGCCAAGGCGCTGCGCCGTCCGTTGCATTTGCGACTTCCACGTTGCTCCACCGTCCCAAGCACGCGCGGCTGAAGCGATGAGAAAATAGCCCGAGATCATAAAGAAGACCTCGTTGGCCCAGCAGCCAAGCAAGTTAATGAACCCCAGCAGTCCCGAATAGGGGAAGGCGGCGAGCGGTGCATATTCCGGCACGCTGATGCAGACGGCCTGGAAGGTCCACTGAAACGTGTGGAATACCGCGATGCCAGCGACCGCTACCAAGCGCAGCGCTTCGATGGAGGTGTTTCTGCTTGTTTTGCTGCCCATCAGACTATTTTCCAGCACGTGCGTTGTATGAACCAAAGTGCGATGTGATCATTTTTAGAGTTTGCTTGGGCCCCTTGTTCCATACGTTATACAGGCCCTCGCCCACGAGGTCCTTGGCGTATGCGCAGTAGCTGATTTTAGGGTTGGCGATGCCCATATACTCGGCATAGAGCTTTTTGGCCGCAGGGGTAATGCGAGGATTGGCAAATACCAGCTCTTGCGGCATGCGTTCGAACATCCTGTGGATCGCCCGCTCGATTTCGGGGTGGCCATCAATTCCGGTGTGCTCAATCATGATGCCCATATAGGTGAAGCCACGTGTGATTTGGGGTGTCCAAACGGCGGGGTCGGTGACGTTGAGCCGCTCAAGAATATCGACCATGTCGTTCCAGCGATTAAACGGCATCAAGGGGTCACGCTTTGCCAGAGCAGCTGCCTTTTCGGGTGTTTCCTCGCGGTAGCAGTAATACGGCTTGGGCCAGTAAGCGATCGCCTTTGCCTGACAGAGCGTTTCGACAAGGAATGGATTGTCGGCCCAGCCCGCACCGGGGATTTCCTTAAACCAGATATTGTTTTGCATTAGGAAGTCGCGACGATAGATTGCCGACCAAATGGACGGATGATGGGCCAGCAGGTGTGGAGCGTCGTGAATGGTGAACGGTTGCCGAGACGGTTTGATGCGACCACGATATGCGCAATGTAGTTTGACCTCTTGGGGGGTATCGGGGTTGCGAATGATCCAATACGGGGTCTCAATAATATCGAGCTTGTTCGGACCGCCAAATTCGCGCTTGGCAAAGGCAAACATGTCGGAGTACATTCCGGGCTCGATCCAGTCATCGGGCTCGAGGATGGCAATCCAGTCGCCCATTGCCTCGCGAATGCCCAGATTGCAGGTTGCGCCGTAACCCTGGTTTGCCTTATCGATCACTCGAACGCGTGAGTCGCGCGCAGCGAAATCTTGCATAATGGCGAGCGAGTTGTCGGTGGATCCGTCGTTGATGGCGAGGATTTCCAGTTCGATTTTGTTTTCGTTTAATAGGCTGCCTATAGCCTGAGAAAGATACGGCTCGGCATTGTAAGTAGGCACGATTACGGTCAGCATTCAAACACTTTCTCTAGGCGATTTGGAAGAATTATACCTAATTGCATTTGCAACGGTTTTAGTTGCGTTCGCCTAATACTGCCAAGGGCTGCGCGACTATTGCTGACGCTGCGCCTGTAATGGATGTCAGCGATCGGCTGCAATAAAAATGTCGGCAGTGGCGAGACGGTTGTCCTTCCCATTCTTGCTCGTTATGGGACCGATCGATTGTGGACGCGGACTGAACCTAAAGACCAATCGTTGCCCAACAGGACGCGTGGGTTCGAAGGTGCCCTACAGGCATCTTCGAACGATGCACGTATGAATGCATGGTTTAAATCTCAATCCATTTGGGAGTAGCAGAATAGGCGTGACAGCGCACTGTTCTCTGCGGTTAAAAAGGCACCGGCCTCATGTTTTGATGCCGCTGCTTCTACCGTGGACGCGATGGTCGATTTTGATGCCGAACTCGGCCAGCTGGTGTTTACATATAAGCACTGCCGATGGTAGTTACCATCGCGATAGGATTCACTCTATGAGCGACGGATATCGTGGCACGTCGAGCCTTTTTGCGGACATCGCATATCGCATGGCGATGTTGAACCCCGCACTAGGGGATCGTGTGCTCAAGACGCCGGGCGTGGTAATGATTGACGAGATCGACCTTCATTTGCACCCTCGTTGACAGGCACGAATTCTGGAGGACCTCGTTCGCATCTTCCCCAACGTGCAGTTTGTCGTGACCACGCATTCGCCGGTTGTCGTGGCTTCAGTGCCTCGTGACAATATTTGCATTCTTGATGGCGAGACCACGTCGGTTCCTCCGACGGAGACACACGGACGTGATGCGGGAGACATTCTCAACACTGTTTTCGATGCTTCCTCGCGTCCCGAGGAAGCAGCCCATTTGTTCGATGCATTTAACCGTGCTGTAGACGAAGGACGTCACGCCGACGCTAACTGTGCGGGCTTGGCCCCCGTCCCCCCAATCTAGTAGACTCTAAACCGTTGCTAGATTAGGGGGATTTTCCATGAAACGCTCCATGAAACGAGTTTCCGGGGCCGCCGCCGTCCTCGCGGTCGCGGCCGCCCTGGCCCTGTGCGGGCCCGCGGCCTACGCCGCCCCCGCCGCGGCGGGGGACACGCAGCCGCTCCCCGGCGAGGCGCAGCCCGCCGGCGGGGAGTCCGGCGCCCAGGCCGAAACCGCCCAGGCCGACGGGGGCCAGGCGGAGGCCGCGCAGACCGAGGGGGCCACTGCCGTCTCGCTGTCTTATTCCGCCCACGTCTCCAATA
>CATZKS010000068.1 GCA_958421035.1 uncultured Collinsella sp.
GTCGCGCTGGAGGTGCGTCAGGCACCGCTGCCAGGAGCAGCCCGGCAGGACCCTGGAGACGGCGGCGACGAGCCCCGCGTGGGCGTCGGACACCGCGAGCCTCACGCCGCGCAGGCCCCTGTCCCTGAGGGAGCCGAGGAACTCGGACCAGGCGGCCTCGCTCTCGCTGTCGAAGCAGGCGCAGCCGAGGAACTCCTTGTGCCCGGAGGACGACATGCCGATCGCCGTGACGAGCGCGACGCTCGCGTAGCGCCCGCCGGTCCTGCACTTCATGTAGGTCGCGTCGAGCCACACGTAGGGGTGCTCGCCCTCGATCGGCCGGGTCCTGAACGCCTCGGCCTCCTCGTCCAGCCCGGCGCACAGCGCCGACACCTCGGAGCTGGACAGCGACGAGACGCCGAGCTCCTCGGCGACGAGCCCGACCTTGCGGGTGCTCACGCCAGCGACGTACATCTCGCGCACGAGCGCGACCATGGACGCCTCGACGCGCGTGTAGCGCTCGAGTATGCCCTCGGGGAAGTAGGTCCCCTCGCGCAGCTTGGGGACCCGCAGCTCGAGGTCGCCGAGGGAGGTCGACAGGGACCTCTCGCGGTAGCCGTTCCTGCTGTTGACGCGCTCGGGCGACCTGGAGCCGCGGGGCGCGCCGCAGGCCTCCTGCGCCTGGGAGTCCATCAGGGCGTTGACCACGGACTGGATCACCTCCCTGCCGAACTCCCTCAGGTCGTCGCACCGCGAGAACAGCGCGAGCAGGGCCTCGGTCTGGGGCCGGTCGAGGCCGAGCCCCCGGTCCGGCTGGGATAGAATGTCGCTGTGGGCCATCGTCTTTCCTTTCGTCGAATATCTAGGCACTGACGATTCTAGGCGATGGCCCTCCCTTGCTTCTTACACCACGACTCTGCGCGCTACCGCGGTCTGGTCGGCAGTTCCAGATTTTGCCGAATACTTCCGAAAATAGGGGGTCAGATAAAGCCCCAGACGTTGCTTTTTGCCTAAAAATACTCGTCGAGGAAGTTGTTGACTGTGTTCCAGTAGAGCTCGGGGTCAACTTGCGCGCTCTTGGCGTGGGCGGCGCCATGGATGGTGAGCTTTTGCTTGACTTTGCTGGTGCACGCGTCGTAGTTTTGGTCGAGCATGTCGTACGGCACAAAGGCGTCCTGGTCGCCGTGGATAAACAGCATGGGAACCGTCGCGTGTTTGAGTTGCTCCACACTGCTCGCCTTATGAAAGTCGTAGCCCGCGCGCACGTTGCACACCAAGTTTGCTACATCGAGCAAGGGAAAGCTGGGCAGGCCGAACACGTCCTTGAGCTGCAGAGAAAACTCGTCCCAAACACTCGTATAACCACAGTCCTCGATAATGCATTTCACGTTTGCGGGCAGAGATTCTCCCGCCACGTTCATAGCGGTTGCTGCACCCATCGACTCGCCAAAGACCAGGATGCGCGCCTCGGGGTCAGCCTGAACGATTTGCTCGATCCATGCGACGATATCGAGGCGCTCGGGCCAGCCCATGCCGATATAGTCGCCGCCGGAGCGCTCGTGGGCGCGGGCGGCAGGCGCAAGCACGTTCATGCCGCGGTCGTGGAAGCGCTTGGCGTATCGGGCCATGCCGATGGGCTCGTTGGTATATCCATGCAGGCAGACGGCGTAATCGTGGGTGTTCTCCGAGGCGGCAAAATACCAAGCGGCAAGTTCGGTTCCGTCATCTGCGGTGAGGCTGCTGCTCTCGCGATTCTCTTTAAACCACGCCCGCGCCTCGGTTTCCTCGGCATCCGGCTGCTCGCCTTCTTTGTCGTTCTTGCTATCCTGCATCATCTTCATGGTGTAGGGCGCTTGGGGATTCAGGGCAAAGTCAAACAGAAAGTTGCCGGCAAATCCGAGCAGCGCAACGACAACCACCAGTGCAACGATGCCGGCTATCTTGAGCTTTCGATGGGAACGTGTGTTTTGAGACATAAGAAGCTTTCCTATAAGATGTTAATACATCAACATTTAATGCAAGCGCATTATGGACGTTCGCCGTTGATGCGTCAACAGGCAAAGAATGGGTAAACAAAGGGTCACGTATGGTGCAAATTTCGCACGTACCTAGACGCTTTGATATAGTGTTGAGAACTCTTTACGTTGGAGGATGTAACCGGCATGTCCGATTCGAGCGACAGTTCTAAGCCGCGACCCAAGACCGCGGCCGTTCCACACTACACGGTGGGCGAGGAGATCATGAACTCCGTCACCCACGGTGTCGGCTGCCTGCTGGGCATCGCGGGCCTGGTGCTCCTGATCGTATTCGCTGCCCTGCGCGGCGGAGGCCCAGCCCATATGGCCGCGGCAATTGTCTATGGCGTCAGCATTATCCTCGAATACCTAGCCTCTACGCTCTACCACGCGATTCAGCCCGCGCGCGCCAAGCGCGTGTTTCGCATCATCGACCATAGCTGCATCTACCTGCTCATAGCCGGCAGCTATACCCCGTTTTGCCTTATCACGCTCGCAAACGACGGCGGCCCCGCGCTGTTCTTTGCCGTATGGGCTATTGCCATTGTCGGCATCGCCCTCGAGTGCTTTATGCGCGAGCGTCAACCGCACTGGGTAAGCGGCCTGGTCTACCTGCTGATGGGCTGGCTCGTTGTCTTTAAGCTGCCCGAACTTGTGTCGCTGCTCAACCCCGTGGCACTTGCCCTGCTCGCCGTCGGCGGCGTGTGCTACACCGCGGGCGTGCCGTTCTATATCGCCAAAAACGTGCGCTATCTGCACAGCGTGTTTCACCTGTGGGTGCTCGCCGGCAGCATCTTCCAATTCATGGCGGTGATCCTCTTCGTAATCTAGCGACCATGCCTGCGCACCCGCGTCCCCGTTTGGGCGCCGGCGCAATTGCCATATCCGTCATCAACGTTTTACCCTGACGCCCGAATCTTGGAGGTTCGAGAAACTCCCGATGGACATAGCCATCTCCCTTATCACCACCCTCGTTTTGACCCTCATCAACGGCTACTTCTCTATGTCTGAGATGGCTCTCACCACGGCTAAGCGCGCCGTGCTGGAGCACGAGGCCGAGGAAGGCGACAAGCGCGCCGAGCGCGCCATTAAGCTGGCTGCCGATTCCGACCAGCTGCTGGCCACCATCCAGGTCGCCATCACGCTCGTGGGCTTCGCCTCGTCCGCCGTCGCCTCGACGAGCCTGTCCGACCCGCTTGCCACATGGCTCATGAGTTTTGGCATCGCGCCGCTCTCCGCCATTGCGCGCGGTCTGGCGCCGGTCATCATCACCGTCGCGGTCGCCTTCGTGTCTATCGTGATCGGCGAGCTGGTTCCCAAGCGCATTGGACTGGCCAACGCCGAGGGCGTATCCAAGCAGGTCGTGGGCCCGCTGTCGTTTTTCCAAAAGATCGCCCACCCGCTCGTGTGGCTGACCGGCGCCTGCTCCGATGGCCTGGCCCGCATCCTGCGCATCAAGAGCGCCGACGACCGCCAGAACGTCTCGGAGGAGGAGATCAAGTACATGGTCTCGGAGCAGGACGACCTGCTCGACGAGGAAAAGCGCATGATCCACGAGATCTTCGACCTGGGCGACACCGTTGCCCGCGAGGTCATGGTGCCGCGCGTGGACACTACCATGTGCGAGGACGACGAGACGGTCGCCGACGTGCTGTCCACCATGCGCCAGACCGGCTTTAGCCGCATCCCCGTCTATCACGAGGATCCCGACAACGTCGCCGGCATCGCGCACATCAAGGACCTGATCCAGCCTTCGCTCGACGGCAAGGGCGACCAGCCCATCGCCGACTTTTTGCGCGACGCCACCTTTGTGCCCGACACCAAGGACATCCTGCCGTTGCTGTCCGAGATGCAGACCTCGCACGACCAGATCGTAGTGGTCGTGGACGAGTACGGTGGCACGGCCGGCATCATCACCATCGAGGACATCGTCGAGGAGATCGTGGGCGAGATCGAGGACGAGTTCGACCCCGACAACAAGTACCTCACGCGCCTTTCGCGCCGCGAGTGGCTCGTCGATGGGCGTTTTTCGTGCGATGACGCGATTGAGCTTGGTTGGCCGCTCGAGGAAAGCGATGATTATGAGACCATCGCCGGCTGGATTTTGGAGCTTTGCGACTCGGTACCCGACATCGGAGAGGTGTTTGAGGTCGCGGGGTACAAGTTTAAGGTGCAGTCGATGCGTGGCCAGCGCATCTCGCTCATTCGCGTGATCGCTCCGGCCGAAACCGATAAGAAGGATTCCGAGCCCTCGGCAGATAAGCCGACGGTGTCGGGTGCGGGCTCTGCGGACCCGCACGACGGCGACGAGTAGGGCAAGGAAGAGTAGGGGAGAGTTATGGCAGGCCTGTTCAACATCCTTAAGGTCACCGTCAGCGAGGACAAGATCTGCGCGCATGTGCTGGTGAACCCCGGCATGCCGCTCATGACCTCGGAGGACATCGAAGCCACGGCGCGCGTGTACTACCTGGTGCCCGCGATTGCCAAGCATCTGTGCTTGGGCGATTCCGGTCGCGAGTTCCAGGACTGCATGGGCCAGACCGAGCTTTGCCATCTGCTGGAGCACGTGACGGTCGAGCTCATGAACGAGACCGGGCTTGCCGGCAGCATTTCGTGCGGCCGCACTCGTGTGAGCGAGCACGATGAGCGTGTCTTTGAGGTCGAGCTTTCGTGTCCCGACGACGCGCTGGCCATCGGCGCGCTGTCTTCGGCGACCTTTATGATGGATTGGGCCTATCTGCATGCCGACCAGCCCGCTCCCGATGTGGACGGTACGGTCGCGGGCCTGCGCAACCTGGTGCTGGGCATGCGTGCCGAGGCCGAGGGCAAGGATCCGCACGAGGCCGTCGCCGCCGCGAACGCCGAGGACGAGGCCGGGGACGCGACCGAGGGCGAGGCGCCTGCCGCGGCTGCCGTCGATCCTGTCGCCGAGGCGCCTGCCGAGGCGGCTTCCGAGCCCGAGTCCGCGGAGCCCCAGGGCGTCCCGAACTTTGACGACGAGCCGCAGGAGGCAATCGATACCGAGGGCGCGACCGCTGAGAGCCACGAGGCCCCCGCTGCCGTCTACGGTGGCGCGGCGACGGCTCCGGTTGCCCCCACGCACGAGGGGACGCTGCCGCTCGTTGACGGCGCCGGCGAAGACCCGGCCGCCACGGTGGCCATGCCGGCCGTGCCGCAGGAGTAGGCTCACTCGCTTATCACCATCATGTACCTGCGCCTTTACCGTACGCAGATGAGCAAGACGGCAAGCGCTGTGCTGCGGGTATAATGGACAGCATTCAAACGGTGGGCGCCGAGGTGCCCGCAGGAGAGGAATGAACATGGGTAAGACTTTCAACTTTATCTCGGGTGCGCTCTTCGGTGCTGCCGCCGGCGCCATCATCGGCGTCGCCCTGGCTCCGCGCTCGGGCGCCGAGACCCGCGCCATGGCTGCCGATATCGCCAACGACGCCTGGGATAACATGCGCGACACCTACGAGCACGGTGCCGAGGAGGCCCGCGCCGCGGTCAACGATTTTGGCCCGATGGTCGACGCCAAGACCGATGACCTGCGTGCCAAGGTTGACCTTGCCCGCGAGCGCATGGACCAGCTGCGCGAGCAGCTCAACGACGCCATCTCGGGTGGTAACGTGACGCCCGCCGCCGATGTCGTGGTCGAGAACGCCGTCGAGGCCGACACCGAGGCCGCGGAGCCTTCGACCGAGGCATAATGCGCGCTGGGGATTTTGTCGGCGCCAAGATCTATCGCAAGCCTACCGAGGATAAGCGCACCAAAAAAGACGGCACGCCGCGCAGCCCTAAAAAGCTTGGCAAGATTCACTTTCCGGTCTTTACCCCGGGCGGTACGCGCGTGGTGGGCTTTATGGTTCGCCAGTCCGATATCGCGGGTATGATCGAGCGCCCTGATCGATTTGTGGCGCTCGATGCCATTGGCGTCTACGAGGGCGCCATCGCGGTCGACGACGTCAAGGGCACCTACGATGCCGCTGCGGCCAAGCGCCTCGACATCAACCTGGACGATTGCATTAT
This sequence comes from uncultured Collinsella sp., assembly GCA_958421035.1. Classification (GTDB taxonomy): domain Bacteria; phylum Actinomycetota; class Coriobacteriia; order Coriobacteriales; family Coriobacteriaceae; genus Collinsella. Next base: position 6,024 of record CATZKS010000068.1, read on the forward strand.
CTGGGTTGGCATGGACGTGCGCACGGAGTCGGGCGATGTCGTGGGCTATTGCTCGGATGTGGAGTTCAAGCCGCGTTCGGGAATCGTGCAGACGTTCTACGTGACCGCCGGCGCTGCCTCGAGTGCGCTGGTGGGCGACACGCAGATGCCGCCGACGATGCTGCGCGGTTATGCAGACGGCGCGATGATCGTTTCGGACGAGGTCAAGTCGCTTGGGTATTCGGGCGGTGCTGCTGCAAAGGCTGCCGAGGCGAGCGTCGCGGTGGGCGATAAGGTCAAGAAGGGCGCCAAGGTGCTCGATGACAAGGGTTCGGTCGCCGTGGACAAGGGCAGCCGCGCGCTGGGCAAGCAGCTCGGCAAGACGCGCGGTATGTTCAAGGCCTTTAAGGACGAATATCAAAAGGCGAGCGGGGGCTCGTCGAAAGCTAGCAAATAGCGACGTACCAAATGACGGGAGACAAGCCGGAGACCTGTTGCTCCGGCTTGCTGCGTTTATGGGGGGAGGGCACATGCGTCAAAACGGATCTAACTTAAACAGGCGCTCGGGTGCGCGTCCGACGGCGCGCCGCGACCTGGGGCAGCTGCCCAGCGGTCAGCGCAAGCGTCACCGTAAGCCCGGCGCGATGTATCTCAACCATAGCCGCGGCTTTAGCGACCGCAGCGCTCGCATCGGCAACAGCCGCACGCCCCGTCGTTCGTCTCGCCTGCCCTATGCGCTTATTGCCGTGGGTTGTGCGCTCGTGTTGTTTATCGCTGCCGTCGTGGGCTACGTCAACCGCAGCGTGGATGTCGTCCTCAATGGCCAGGAGACTGCGGTGCGCGTCGGCTCTACGCTGCAAAATCTCATCGACGACCAGGAGCTGGCCGATACCTACGATGCCGGGGACCTGCTGGCTGTTGACGACAGCGTGCTGACCCGCCATGGCGGCGAAAAGCTGTCGGTAAAGGTGGACGGCAAGCGCATAAAACAGGGCAAGTGGAAAAGCCGCGAGCTTACGGGCGGCGAGAAGGTGACGGTCAAGGACGGCCGCGACACGTATGAGAAGCACGAGGTCCAGGCGACGGTTATCGAGCCCAAGCTCAAGGTCGAGGGCACGGGTGCCATCGAGTACGTCAAGACGTGGGGCATCCAGGGCCGCTCCGAGGTGTGGGTCGGCGAGCAGTCGGGCAAGACGCAGGACCGTGGCGAGGTCGTGCCCGCCACCGATTGCGTGGTCGAGTGCGCGAGCGTGGCGCCCAAGGGCAACGAAAAGTACGTGGCGCTGACGTTTGATGAGGGCCCGAGCGGAGCGACCAAGCAGATCTTGCAGGTGCTCAAGGAAAAGGGCGTCACCGCGACGTTCTTCCTTTCGGGCGATGCGGCCGAGGCCTCGCCTGCCACGGCCAAGGCGATTGTCGATGCCGGGTGCGAGATCGGATCCAACAGCTACAGCGACGATTCGCTCAAGGGTCAGGACCGTGAGGCGGTACGCGAACAGATCACGAAAGGCACCGATGCGATTAAGTCGGCGACCGGCGTGAAGACGATGCTGCTGCGTGCTCCCTACGCTGCCTTTGACGAGCAAAACTGGATTGATGCGATGGACCTGGTCTCCGCCGTGGTCTCGTGGAATATTGACTCGGGCGACTGGCTGCTAAACGGTGCCGACGAGCAGGTCTCGACGGTGCTCGATTCGGTGACGCCGGGCAATATCGTGCTGCTCACCGATAGAGACGAATGCGCCGAGCAGACGCTCGAGGCGCTGCCGCAGATTATCGACGGCCTCATTGCCGACGGCTACAAGATCGTGACGCTCAGCGACCTGGTCAAGACGGACACGTCGCTGAGCAAAAAGCTCACCTCGCCGACGAAGGTCACCATGCCCAAGGACGCCGTGTTCCCCCAGCTTGCCGAGGACGACGACACCACGGAGTAGTCATTGGGTAGTCATTTAAGAACGTCCCCAATGACTATGTCACGGATGCGTCAGTGTTTGGTATGCCTGCAATGTGCAGCGCATAAATTCGATGCCGCAGGGCGATGCTGATGCTATAGTTACTGCGGTTAATGAGGGTCAAGAGAAAGGTTACAGGTGAAATCCAAACCTCGACCATACAGTCGATGACCCCATGCAGGTGCTTTTTGCGCATGCACGGGGTGTAAGCGTCGAGCGGCGTGCCGCCCGCGCATGCGTATACATATCCAGAAGCCCCCGGACGCCGCACGCGCGGCCGCGTTCGGAGGAATAATGATGGGGAGCACCATTGAATTATCTGAGTGAGATGCTCAAATTGCCGGTCTTGGACGTCGATGGCGAAAAGCTCGGCGTGGTCAACGATTTTGGTATTGCTACCGGCGAAGTTTTTCCACACGTGACGTCGCTCGCGTTCCGCGGTCCCGGCAAGACGCCGTTTATGATCAGCTGGCGCAAATGGGTCGACCGTATCGACGAGACGGGTGTACACCTTAAGACGTCGGCCACCGAAATCCGTTTTTCGTACCTGCAGCCGACCGAGCTCCTGCTGGCGCGCGACGTGCTCAACAAGCAGATCGTCGACACGCAGGGCATGAAGGTCGTGCGCGTCAACGACATCAAGTTTTCCATGTCGGGCGAAAACCAGCTGCGCCTGCTGGGCGCCGAGGTCGGTGCCCGCGGTCTGCTACGCGCCATCAGCCCCGCGCTCGAGCATATCGTCGAAGGCTTTATGAAGCACCTGGGCAAGCCGCTCAGTGAGGACATCATCGCTTGGTCCTACATGGACCTGCTCGACCGCTCGACCAAGAACATTCAACTCTCGGTGTCGCACAAGACGCTCGGCGAGCTGCACCCTGCCGACATCGCCGACATTATCGAGCAGCTCGACCCGCGCCTGCGTGCGCAGGTGTTTGCGCAGCTCGATACTGCCCAGGCCGCCGAGGCCATCTCGGAGTTCGATGACGACGAGCTTATGACCGAGATGCTCGAGGGCCTGTCCGACACCGACGCATCGTCGATGCTGGCCATGATGGACCCGGACGACGCCGCCGATCTGATCGACGAGCTCGATTACGAGAAGGCCGAGAAGCTTCTGCGCCTGATGGGCGTCAAGGAGGAGAAGGCGATTCGTAACCTGCTGGGGTATGAGGACAACACCGCCGGCCGCATCATGACCTCGGAGTTTGTCTCCCTGCCCGCCACGGCGACGGTCGGTGACGCCATCGAGGCGATTCGCGAGCTCGACGAGGACTTCGAGAGCGTTTACTACGTCTATACCGAGGATCCGAGCGGCATGCTGACCGGCGTGCTTTCGCTGCGCACGCTGATCGTAGCCGACCGCGACGCCACGCTGGGTCAGCTGGCCTATCGCGACCTGGTCTATGTGTCGCCCGACGAGGACCAGGAAGACGTAACGGACGAGATGACCAAGTACGACCTGGTTGCCATCCCTGTCTGCGACGAGAACCGTCATATCCTGGGTATCGTGACCTTCGACGACGCCATGGACGTTATCGCTGAGGAGCATCAGGAGGACCTGCAGATCGCCGGTGTCGGCTCGGGCGATAGCGCGTCGGACGACTCGACGAACGTGCTCAGCTGGTTCGTGCATCGCCAGTACTGGGTTGTTGTATGGGGCATCGCGTCGTGCATCATGGCGACCGTGCTGGGAACGGCGCTCGGCTCCGCGCATCTGGTGGTGTTCCCCATGTGCGCCATGCCACTCGTACTGCTGGCGGCCTCGCGCATGGTGTCGTTCGTCAAGAACTACTTCCTGGAGTATGACGGTCACGACGACGAGCCCAAGCCGTATCTGGGGTTCTTCTTCCAGAGCACGGGCATGGGCCTGATTCTGTCACTCGTGACCTATCTGTGCGCCCAGCTGGTGCGCACCGCTGCGTTCCCCGATGCGCCCATGTTTGAGGAGCAACTCTTTACCGGGTGCTTTAATATCGCTGCCATCATTTGCCTGGTTGGCAACATGAGCGCCGTGATTTACCTGATGGTGCTGTTCTGGCGTGACGAGCATGACCTCAACACGTCGGGCACCGCCATGAACGTTATTGCCGTCATGATCTCGTGCGTAGCGTACTGCGCCGCTGCGGTGCTGCTCACCATGTCGGTCATGGGTTAGGTGGTCGCGTGCAAAATACCAAGCAAAAGTCGGGCACCAAGCAAAAGTTGACCATCGCGGCCATCTTTGGCGCTATGGGTCCCGGTCTGCTGGCGGCGCTTTCGGGCAATGACGCCGGCGGCATTGCAACGTATTCCAGCGCGGGTGCCAGCTATGGCTACAAGATGCTCTGGATGCTTCCCGTCATGACTGTGCTGCTCATCGTGACGCAGGAGACTGCGGCGCGCTGCGGCTGCGTCACGGGCAAGGGCCTGGCATCGCTCATTCGCGAGCGCTTTGGCGTGCGCAAGAGTGTACTTGCTATGGCGGCGCTGTTGATCGCCAACACGGCTGTGACCATTTCGGAGTTTGCGGGCATCGCCAGCGGCCTTGCCCTCTTTGGCGTGCCGGCGAGCATTTCGGTGCCGCTGGTGGCGCTGCTGGTGTGGATGCTTACCATGTCGGGCAGCTTCCAGCGCATCGAGAAGATTCTGCTGCTGGTGAGCTGCGTGTTCGTGACCTATATTGTCGCCGCGTTTATGGCTGGCCCCAACTGGGGTGAGGTCGCGGTCGACCTGGTCGTGCCTAACATTCAAAATGACCCCAGCTACGTGTCGCTCGTGGTCGCAACGATCGGTACCACCATCGCGCCGTGGATGATTTTCTTGGCGCAGAACAACGTGGTCGATAAGAACGCGGGCGAGGACGATATCGTGCTGCAGCGCATCGATACCGTGAGCGGCTCGCTTGCCGCCGATGTCATTGCCGGCTTTATTATCATCACGACCGGTACGGTGTTGTTCCCGGCGGGTATTCAGATTAGCGATGCTGCCGATGCCGCCCGCGCGTTGGAGCCTATTGCGGGTCAGTGGTCCACGGTACTGTTTGCCTCGGGCCTGGTCGCGGCGAGCTTCTTGGCTGCCTGTGTGCTGCCGGGCGTTACGTCGAGCGCTATCTGCGAGGCATTTGGCTGGGAGCGCGGTGCCGACCGCAGCTGGGACGAGGCTCCGGTCTATCGCGGCATCATTACGGCCATCATCGGTATCTCTGCCGTGCTGGTGCTTATGCCCGGCGTCGATCTGTTCCAGATTATGATGACCTCGCAGGTCATCAATGGCGTGCTACTGCCCGTGGTTCTGGTGTTCCAGGTGGTTATTGCCGCTGACCGTCACATTATGGGTGCCAACCGCAACGGCCGCGTGTGGAATGTGCTCACTTGGGCGACTATCGGTGTGATTACGGTGCTCACGGTCGTCATGTTTGTTCTGCAGGCGATGGGCTACAGCGCTTAACGCCCACTTTTGCTTCCGAACAGGCCGCAGCGATGGGCTGCGGCCTGTTTTTTGTCTGCTATAGGGTGTTAGTTATATAGCAATGGACAAAAAATGCCAAAAGTGAGTACTGTTGCTAAGTAAATAGCATTTACATCCAAGAAGATAATGAACATAACCTATAGTATGTTCATTAAAATTGGCTCCAATACGCCTTAAACCAGTCAGGCTGGCTGCTTTAGGGGGGTTGTAGGGGTCGCTCGGACGTCATTTTGGGTGGTTTTGCCTGCTACTAAAATGGTAACAGTACTCATATTTGCCCTTTTTTGCCCACAGACCTTTGAGGGTGCGGCGAAAAGGGCTTGTTTTGATTGTTTGGGGCAGGCACGAGGCGCGGAAACGATGTCTGGAGCGACGGAGCGGTAGCGCGCAGAGATGTGGTGTAAGAGGCGGGGCATGCCCCGCCTCTTCTCTTT
>CATZKS010000069.1 GCA_958421035.1 uncultured Collinsella sp.
CAACCTCTTTGCCGTCGACACCGACGACAGCAAGCCCAAGAAGTACGTGCTCGAGATGTTCCCGTATCCGTCGGGCGACCTGCACATGGGCCACGCGCGCAACTATACCATCGGCGATGCCATGGCCCGTCAGGCCCGCATGCGCGGCTACGACGTGCTGCACCCCATCGGCTTTGACGCCTTTGGCCTTCCTGCCGAGAACGCCGCTATCAAGCACAACACGCAGGCTGCCGCCTGGACGTATAAGAACATGGACCAGGCGCTCGCCACGATGAAGCGCATGGGCTTCTCCTACGATCTGGATCGCATGGTCAAGACCTGCAGCCCCGACTACTACCGTTGGGGTCAGTGGATCTTTGAGAAGATGTGGGAAAAGGGCCTGGTCTACCGTAAGAAGAACCCGGTCAACTGGTGCCCCACCTGCAAGACCGTTCTGGCCAACGAGCAGGTTACCGAGGGTAAGTGCTGGCGCTGCGGCACCGAGCCCGAGAAGCGCGACCTTGAGCAGTGGTACTACAAGATTACCGAGTACTCTCAGGAGCTGCTCGACGACCTGGAGAAGCTCCCCGGCTGGCCCGAGCGCGTCAAGCAGATGCAGGCCAACTGGATCGGTCGCTCCGAGGGCGCCGAGGTCGACTTTACCCTGTGCGACAAGGATGGCGAGCCCATCGAGGGTGATGAGGGCAAGATCACCGTCTTCACCACGCGAGCCGATACGCTCTTTGGCGTTTCCTTCTTTGTCCTGGCTCCCGAGTACGCCCGTCTGCACGAGCTCGTCGAGGGCACGGAGTACGAGGAGGCCGTGACCAAGATCGTCGAGGACTCCAAGCATATCTCTGCCGTCGAGCGTGCCCAGGGCACCATCGAGAAGCATGGCGCTTTTACCGGCCGCTATGTGGTAAACCCCGTCAACGGCGAGAAGGTCCCCGTGTGGGTTGCCGATTATGTCGTTGCCGACTACGGTACCGGTGCCGTCATGGCCGTTCCCTGTGGCGACCAGCGCGACTTTGAGTTTGCCCGTAAGTACGACCTGCCGATCGTGCCGATCATCCTGGACGATGACGATCGCGCTGCCGTCGAGGCCAGCGGCGAGACCATCGATACCTTCCATGCCGAGACCGTCGACTGGGATTGCGCCCACGCTGCCGAGGGCACGCTCGTCCAGTCTGGCAAGTACACCGGAATGCGCGGCGGCAAGCACTCCGAGGGCGAGGCTGCGATCGTGGCCGACCTCGAGGCCATGGGCTGCGGTCGTCGCAAGGTCGAGTTCCGTCTGCGCGACTGGCTCATTTCCCGTCAGCGCTATTGGGGCAACCCCATCCCGGCCATCCACTGCGAGCACTGCGGCATCGTGCCCGTGCCCGAGGATCAGCTGCCGGTGACGCTGCCCGAGAACCTGGACCTGGGCGCCGGCGAGACCCTCGCCGAGTGCAAGGAGTTCTACGAGACCACCTGCCCGGTCTGCGGCCGCCCGGCCAAGCGTGAGACCGATACCATGGACACCTTCACCTGCTCCAGCTGGTATTACCTGCGCTATACCGATCCGCACAACACCGAGCTGCCCTTCTCCCATGAGGCCGCCGACCGTTGGATGCCCGTCGATAACTACATCGGCGGCATCGAGCACGCCATTCTGCACCTGCTCTACAGCCGCTTCTTTACCAAGGCACTGCGCGACCTGGGCCTGCTGAGTGTGGACGAGCCCTTCACCAACCTGCTGTGCCAGGGCATGGTCAAGGACGAGAACGGCGACACCATGTCCAAGTCCAAGGGCAATGTCGTGCCTCCGAGCTCGGTCATCGAGCCCTACGGCGCCGACACCATGCGTTTGGCGATCCTGTTTATCGCCCCGCCCGAGAAGGACTTCGACTGGGATCCCAAGGCTGTTGAGGGCGCCAACCGCTTCATCAAGCGCGCCTGGCGTATCGTTTGGCAGCTCGTCCAGTCCGGCGACGCCAACGTGGCCTTCGACAAGTCCGCGCTCGACGAGGTTGCGATGAAGCTCTATCGCGAGCGTCACCGCACCATCGCCAAGTGCACCGAGGACTTTGACCGCGGCCAGTTCAACACCGCGATCTCGGCCGTCATGGAGCTCGTCAACGCGGCGAGCGCCTATCTCAACGCCACCGAGGGTACCGCCCGCGACAAGGCGCTGTGCTACGGCGTGGCCAAGGACATCGTGAGCGTCCTTGCCCCCATCTGCCCGTTCTGGGCCGACGAGCTGTGGCACGAGGCCCTCGGCTGCGAGGGCAACGCCTACACCGCCGCCTGGCCCGAGTTCGACCTGGCCGAGTCCGTTGAGGACACGGTGCAGATCGTCGTCCAGGTGCTCGGTAAGGTCCGCGGCCGCGTCGACGTGGCCCGCGATGCCTCCAATGAGGATATGCAGGCTGCCGCCGAGGCCGCCGTCGCCAAGTGGCTCGAGGGCAAGACGGTCGTCAAGGCCATCTGCGTGCCCGGCAAGCTGGTCAACCTGGTGGTCAAGTAAGCATTGCGTGCTTAACTGACGCATAAAAGACGAGGGGCGATCCGGTTGGGTCGTCCCTCGTTTTGTGTTGTATGCCCTGCTTAGTCATTGCGTCGCACCGTCTTCTATGGGATGTGTACCAGGTCCCTAAAGTAAACGTTGCCCGTTGCCTCTTCGAACATCCAAATTTTGAGGTAGATGTCGTTGAGGTCGTTGTTCACATCAAAGTCCGGGTCGTCGAAGGTGCCCACAAAGGTGAGCATGGCGCGCGTTTCCTCTCCAGCGGCGACCGGTTGGCGCATGCGTACGTCGCGGACCACGCCGTTGACGTAGGCATAGGAGTCCACATCGCCAAACATCATGTCGACACCGGTGTTGTTGGTCACCGTAAAGACGAGCGCGGCGTCGCCGTAGCCATCCGTGTCCTTGCCCACGCAGGTAACATGGACGTTCTCGTCTGCCTCAAGGTCGATGGGGAGCTGTTCTTGGGAATCGGGACTCAGGCCCTGAGGATCGACGATGTCCTCGTCTATTTTGTCGAAGCTCTCCGATGGCGTCGTTTTCTCGATGGCTTTTGTGCTGCCAGGGTTCGGTTCGCATGTGTCGGTTTTGCCATTCGCGTTGCCGCAGCCCAAGAGGGCCAACGAGCACGTTGCGATGGCGAGCGCAGTCATGCAGAGGGTGCCTAGGCGTTTCATGGGTGCCTCCTTGCCGTAGAGGATTTGGAAAGGTTCGTCGTTGCGCGACTTGCTGGCTGGCTTGTTGCAGAATGTCCCCTAGCGTAAGTCTGATCGATAGGGGCTCGGGGAGGAATGCCCTTGGGGTCCGAACGGGCCTGTGGAATGGGACGCATGGCCCGTTTTGGGGCTGTTGAGGGTGCGCCGCATGGGGTTCCTCGACCAATTGTCCTATTCTTATGGAGAAGCTGTGCACACGCTGACCTGCAGATTCGTACTGTGCTTGCACGTTTCCGCAGCTATTGGTATAGTTTGCTTGCAAATGAAGTTGTAATTGAAAGAAGTGGGGTTTCGGCCCCGCTTCTTTTTTGTATGGATGGAGGTGCCGCAATGGTCAAGACCAAGACCGAGCAGGCGATCATCGACGCGCTCGAGGCCGTCGCTCCCCAGCACGATGTCGACATCGTCGACGTCGAGCTCGTGGGTGCCACCAAGGCCCCCTGCGTGCGTGTGCGTATCGAGGGTGCCGAGGGTCAGAGCCTGTCGCTCAACGACGTCACGGCCAACACCAAGTGGGTCGGCGACGTGATCGAGGAGCTCGATCCCATTTCTTCGAGCTACACGCTTGAGGTGTCGAGCCCGGGCATGGCGCGCCCGTTGCGCCGCCCGCGCGACTTTGCCCGCTTTGTGGGCGAGGACTGCGAGCTCACCTCCACCGCCACCGAGGGCTGTCGCAAGTTCACCGGCAAGATTGCCGCTGCGACCGAGACCGACGTGACCCTCGAGCTCGAGGACGGCGAGTCCGTCACCCTCGATTTCTCTGATGTTAAAAAGTGCAAGTTGAAGCCCACCTACGACTTCAAGCCCGCGAAGGAAGGAAAGTAAGATGGCAGCATCCGACATGATGTCCGCCCTGATGGAGCTTTGCCAGGAGAAGCACATCGACCAGCTCTACCTGATCGACCGCCTGGAGCAGTCGCTTGCCAAGAGCTATGCCGAGATCCTGCATCTTGAGTGGGGCGCCAAGGTGACCATCGACCGCACCACCGGCAAGATCTACGTCTACCGCCTGGAGCCGATCGACGATTCTATGGACGAGGAGGGCAACTTCACCGAGTTCGAGGAGATCGACGTCACTCCCAAGAACACGAGCCGCATCGCTGCCCAGCACGCCAAGGCCGAGATCAACGCCATCGTGCGCAACTCCGCCCGCGAGCAGATTTACGAGGAGTTCTCCGGCCGCATCGGTGACCTCATCAGCGGTACCGTGCTGCAGTCCACGCCCGACTTCACAATCGTCAAGATCCGCGAGGGCGTCGAGGCCGAGCTTCCGCACTTCGACCAGCGCCGTTACGAGAACGAGCGCAACGAGCGTCCGATGGGCGAGCGCTACCTGCACAACCAGCACATCAAGGCCGTGATCATCGACGTTCGCGACCCCAACTCCAACCTGCAGCCGGTTCGTGGCGAGCACAGCCGTCCGCCGATTGTCATCTCCCGTACCCACCCCGAGCTCATGCGTCGTCTGTTTGAGCAGGAGGTGCCCGAGATCTATGAGGGCACCGTCCAGATCAAGTCGATCGCTCGCGAGCCGGGCCAGCGCTCCAAGGTCGCCGTCCATTCGCTCGACGATCGTCTGGATCCCGTGGGCGCCTGCGTCGGCCCCAAGGGCAGCCGTGTCCGCGCCGTCGTTGGTGAGCTCCGTGGTGAGCGTGTCGACGTCATCCTGTGGGATGCCGATCCGGCCGTCTACGTTGCCAACGCCCTGTCGCCCGCCAAAGTCACCCGCGTCCTCATCGACGAGGAGAAGGCCTACGCCGGCGTCATCGTGCCGGACGACCAGCTGTCCCTCGCCATTGGCAAGGAGGGCCAGAACGCCCGCCTCGCCGCTCGCCTGACTGGTTGGCACATCGACATTAAGTCCGAGACCCTTGCCGCCGACATCCTCAAGAACGTCCCCGTTCACGAGGAGCCCGCCGCCGACCTGATCGGTGACGAGGAGGACGACGACGTCCGTCGCTGCGAGTACGTGTCCGAGGACGGCATTCAGTGCCGCAACCAGGCCCGTCCCGGCTCCCGTTTCTGCGGTGTCCACGACACCGACGCCTTCGATGATGCGGAGGACCTGATCTAGCGCGCGGTCGCGCCGGACGGGTTCCGGCGCATCTCCCACGCTCGTTCAGTCTCTAGGCACCAAGGTGCCAGAAAGGGTAGGTGAAGTCATATGGCAAAAGTCCGTGTGTCCACCCTGGCCAAAGAGTTCGGCATGACCTCCAAGGAACTGATGGGTCATCTCGCCGATATGAAGATTCCCGCTAAGTCCGCTTCCTCCGCCCTGGAGGACGCTTACGTCGCCATGGTCCGCAAGCAGCTCGCCCCGGTGATCGAGGCCCGCGCCCAGGAAGTCGAGGCCGCCAAGCAGGCCGAGGAGCAGGCCGCTGCCGCCGAGGAGGCCGCGCGTGCCGCCGAGGCCGAGCGCGAGCGCATCGCTGCCGAGAAGGCACGCGAGGAGGAGCGCCGCCAGTTCGCCGCGGCCCAGGCTGCCGAGGAGGCCGCCCGCGCCGAGGCCGAGGCCAAGAAGAAGGCCGAGCAGGAGCGCCTTGCCCGCGAGAAGGAGGAGGCTGCCCGCGAGGCCCAGCGCCGCGCCGTTCCCGCTTCCGACTCCGGTTCGCGTTTCCGTTCGCTGCTCGACCAGATCGCCGCACAGGAGACCGTGCTCAAGGAGAAGAAGGACGCCGAGGACAAGGCCAAGGCCGAGCGCGCCGCCGAGCGCGGTAACCGTCGTGGCGGCAACAACGACCGCCGCGGTGGCCGTCGTAACGATCGCAACGCCTCCGACAACAACTCCGAGCGCAACGCCTCCGAGAGCCGTCCGCACAGTCATCGCACCAACGCCAGCAACAACGTCGCTGCCGGCATGGACTTCCCCAACCCCGATAAGCAGGGCAAGGGCAAGAAGCGCAAGGGCGGTCACAACAACGAAGAGGACCACTACAGCCGCATGGCTCGCGAGGCCGAGGAGTACAGCCGCGAGAAGGTGCTCGAGGAGGCTCGTGCTGCCGTCGAGGAGGCCTCTCGCGAGTCCACCGGTCGCCGCAAGAAGCGCAAGGAGAAGCGCGAGCGCGAGGCTGCCAAGGCTCAGGAGGAGCGCAAGATAGAGGAGGCGCTGGCCCAGGGCGTGAACCCCGAGGACCTCGACGCCATCAAGGTCTCCCAGGGCGTTACCGTCCAGGAGCTTGCCGAGGCGCTCGACGTTCCGGCCAACGACATCATCAAGCGCCTGTTCCTGCTGGGTACGCCGCTCACCATGACGCAGTCCATGTCCGACGACCTCGTTGAGCTCGTTGCCGACGACCTGGGCCGTCAGATCAAGATTATCACCCCCGAGGAGGAGAACACCTTCTCGTTCTACGACGATCCCGCCGACCTTAAGCCGCGTGCCCCGGTCGTCACCGTCATGGGCCACGTCGACCACGGCAAGACGTCGCTGCTTGACGCCATCCGTCACACCGGCGTTGCTGCCGGCGAGGCGGGCGGCATTACGCAGGCCATCGGCGCTTCGCAGGTCATGATCAACGACCGCAAGATCACCTTTATCGATACCCCGGGTCACGCCACCTTTACGGCTATGCGTGCCCGTGGCGCCAAGGTGACCGACATCGTCATCCTGATCGTCGCCGCTGACGACGGCGTCATGCCCCAGACGGTCGAGTCGATCAACCACGCCAAGGCCGCCGGCGTACCCATCGTCGTTGCCGTCAACAAGATTGATAAGCCGGGCGCCAACCCCGACCGTGTGCGTCAGGAGCTCACCGAGTACGGAGTCATCCCCGAGGAGTGGGGCGGACAGAACATGTTCGTCAACATCTCGGCCAAGCAGAAGATCGGTATCGACGAACTTCTGGAGACCGTGCTGCTCCAGGCCGACGTGCTCGAGCTCAAGGCCAACCCGGACACCTTTGCCTCCGGCAACGTCCTCGAGGCCAAGCTCGACAAGGGCCGTGGCTCGGTCGCTACCGTGCTCGTGACCCGCGGTACCTTGCACGTGGGCGATACGCTGGTCGCCGGCCTTACCTATGGCCGCGTCCGTGCCATGCTCGACCCCAAGGGCCGCGCCGTCACCGAGGCCGGTCCCTCCGACGCTGTCGAGATTTTGGGCCTGCAGTCCGTGCCCAACGCCGGCGACGAGTTCCGCGTGTTCGAGGACGAGCGCGAGGCACGCGCCCTGGCCGACGAGCGTTCGCTGAAGGCCCGTATCGAGGAGCAGAGCCGCGTCAAGCACGTCACGCTCGAGAACCTCTTCGAGACCATCGCCGACGCCGAGGTCAAGGAGCTCAACCTGATCATCAAGGCCGACGTCCAGGGTTCCATCGAAGCTCTTCAGGACTCGCTCGACAAGATGGATCAGTCCGAGGTTCGTATCAACACGATCCACTCCGCCGTTGGCGCCATCAACGAGACCGACGTCGTCCTGGCCGACGCCTCCAACGCCATCATCATCGGCTTTGGCGTCCGTCCCGACGGTAAGGCTCGCTCCGCCGCCGAGCGCGAGGGCGTCGAGATCCGTTGCTACGACGTCATCTACAAGTGCCTCGAGGAGCTCGACGCCGCCCGTATCGGCATGCTCAAGCCCACCGAGGTCGAGGTCGCCACGGGTACCGCGACCGTCCTGGACACCTTCAAGGTGCCCAAAGTCGGTATCGCCGCCGGTGTCCGCGTCGAGGAGGGCGAGATCGCCGCGACCGATTCCGTGCGTCTGGTGCGCGACGGCATCGTGGTCTTCAACGGCAAGATCGCCTCGATGCGCCACTACAAGGACGAGGCCAAGAGCCTCAAGAGCGGTTCCGAGGGCGGTATTGGCCTGGAGAACTTCCAGGACATCAAGCCCGGTGACCAGATCGAGGGTTACCGTATCGACCAGGTTGCCCGTACCGAGTAGGGGGTAGCGCTATGAAGCAAACGCAGGCAACCCGCCGACTGGGCGAGCAGCTTCGCGAGAAGCTCGGTTATATCCTGCTCTTTGAGGTTTCCGATCCGCGTCTCGACCTGGTTACTTTGACCGCGGTCGAAGTCGCGGTGGACCGTTCGTTCGCGCGCGTGTACGTGTCGTGCGATGCGAGCCGCTACGACGAGGTCATGGAGGCGCTCGCTAGCGCTAAGGGCCGTATTCGCAGCCTGTTGGCTCGCTCGCTCGATTGGCGTGTTACGCCCGAGCTCGATTTTCGCATCGATCGCTCGACCGATGAGGCCGAGCGCATCACGCGTGCGCTGGAAAACGTTCCCGCCACGCTTGCGATCGAAAAGGACGAGGACGGCTATCCGATAGCGGATGCCGCCCAGGAGGCAGCTTTAGATGACTAATTCCGCCGACCTCGCCTCGTGCGAGTCTGCAGATATTCAGCGACGCATCCTCGAGCTCATCGAGGGTGCGTCCTCCATTGCGATTTCGGGACATACTTCTCCCGATGGCGACGCCTTGGGCTCCGTATTGGGTCTGGGCCTTTCGCTCATGAAGTTTTTCCCCAACAAGGACATTGCGCTGCTGCTGGCAGACGATGACCCGGTTCCGCGTATCTACCGCTTTATGGAAGGCTCCGATCGCCTGGTGCCGGCATCTGCGTACGCCGGCAATCCTGACCTGTTCATCTCGGTGGACGTACCGGTCGTCGAGCGCCTCAATAATTCTGCCGAGGTGCTTCGTCGCTCCAAGCATGTGGTGTGCTTCGATCATCATCCGGCGCGCGAGGAGTTTGCCGAGCTCAGTCTGAGGCGCGTCGATGCCGCGGCCTGCGCCATGATCATCGACCGTTTCTTGGACAATTGCGGCATTGTCGCACGTGATGGCGTCGCGACCTGCTTGCTGTGCGGCTTGGTGACCGATACCGGCCGTTTTCAGTACCAAAACGCCGATGCCGCCGCGTTCCATGCGGCCTCGCGCCTGGTGGCGCACGGTGCCGATCCGGCGCGCGTTGCGCTCGAGGTCTATCAGAGCATGCGCGTTGAGTTTTTGCACCTCAAGTCCATTGTCATGGGTCGCATTAAGACGGTCGCGCATGGGCGCGTGGCGTATAGCTATGCCTACCAGAGCGACCTTGAGGCCTGCGGTGTCACCTCGGACGAGTGCGACGGCCTGGTCGATGTGGTGCGTTCGGTGATGGGCGTCGAGGTTTGCATGTTCTTAAAGGGCATTGAGGGCGATACCAAGGTGCGTGGCAACCTGCGCTCCAAGGGCGACCTCGATGTGTCCGAGATTGCTGCCAACTTTGGCGGTGGCGGGCATCATGCTGCCGCCGGCTTTTCCAACAACGGAACAATTCTCGAGACGCTCACCGTGGCACTTCCCATGCTGGCCGAGCTGGTGGGGGAGGATCCCGCTTCGGTGACCGTCGAGCTTTAACTTTTTGGATGGTACATGGCTCGTCGTACGCCTTCTCAACTGAATATGCTGCTCGCCGTCGATAAGCCGGTGGGCTGCACGTCCCACGATGTGGTCTCGCAATGCCGACGCGCCCTCCATGAGCGGCGCGTCGGCCATGCCGGCACGCTCGACCCCATGGCATCCGGCGTCATGGTGGTGGGCGTGGGCCAGGCTACTCGTCTGCTGGGCATGCTAACCCTCGATACCAAAAGCTATGTCGCCGACATCGCGTTTGGCGCCGAGACCAATACCGATGATGCGGAGGGCGAGGCGGTCCGCACGGTGGCTGTTGCCAACGAGCTCCGCGATCCTGCCTATGCTCGTGAGCGCTTGGCCGCCATGCTGGGCCCGCAGATGCAGGTGCCGCCGGCGTTTTCTGCTATCTCGGTCAATGGCGTTCGCGCCTACAAGTCTGCTCGCGAGGGCAATGCGGTGGACCTACCTCCGCGCCCCGTCGAGGTCTATGCCGCCGACCTGATCGCCGTGGGCGGAGAAGGTGATACGTGTGTGTGGACCGTGGCGTTCTCGGTGAGCAAGGGCACCTATATCCGTGCGCTCGCTCGCGACCTGGGCCACGCTTGCGATAGCGCCGCACATATTTCCGCGCTGCGCCGCACGGCTTCCGGTGTTGTTTCCATTGGCGCTTGTCATGCGGTCGAGGAGCTTTCTCCCGAGTCCGCGGCTGGCTTTGCCCTGGATCCCATTGCGGCCCTGGGCGCCACACGTGTTGACTTGCCGGGCAATCTTGCCGACGACCTGCTGTGCGGCCGACGCATTCCCGTTGAGCGTGCGCTTGCCGATTTCGATTCCTCGAAGGCGCCGTTTGCGTTGGTGCTCGATGGGGGACTCAAGGCGCTCGCCCGCATTGAGGGCGGCCGCTTTGTCATGGAGCACGTGTTTCCGCAGGCAATCGGCGGTGTTCGATGATGTTGTCCGCTCGCGAGCTCGCGCGTGTCTTTTTCGCGGGCGAGTCGGACGAGGCTCGCATCGTTGCTGCCGATACGTTTGATGAGTGTGAGCACTTGGGTGCCGCTTCAATCGCCATTGGCGTGTTCGACGGCGTTCACCGTGGACACCAGGAACTCATCGAAGCGCTTGTCCGTGATGCCCGTGCCCATGGCTGTAAGGCGGTCGTGGTTACCTTCGATCCCGACCCGGACGTTGTGGTGAGCCCTTCGCCCGCTCAAAAATTGATGACGACGGCCGACCGTCTGCATGCCTTGGCTCAAACCGGGGTCGATGCGGTGGTGGCCGTTCCCTTTACGCCTGAGGTTGCGGCGCTTGACCATGTTGATTTTCTCTCGCTGGTGTCGCGTCTGGTCGACATTCGATCGATTCGCGTTGGCAGTGACTTTAGGCTGGGTCGTGGCGGTGCTTCTGGTGTTGCCGAGATGCGCTCCTGGGGTTCCGAGCACGGCGTTGACGTGTATGGTCACGACCTGCTTTGCGAGGGCGGTGAGGCCATTTGCGCCACCCGCATTCGTCATGAGCTGGGACAGGGCCATGTGGAGCTTGCTGCTGGGCTACTCGGC
>CATZKS010000070.1 GCA_958421035.1 uncultured Collinsella sp.
ATCAAGATTTGCTCGGCAAAGGTCACGCAGGCCAAGGAAGGAGAAGCCTGGTCTGGCGACAAGACGCTCTCCGACATTGAATGGGCAAATGAGGCCGTGATGAACGCAGTGACTGCAGCTTATGGTGCTGGTGAGTCCAAGCCTGATGGTTTCCCAACCGGCGCAAACGCCAAATCTGCTCAGGCATGGGCCCAGTTCATCAATAAGCACGGGTCTGACGTTGTGGGCAATAACGTCAATGCCGGAAGCGTGCTCGACAAGATCGCTGCTGCCGTTGAGAAGGCCGGCATTTCCGAAGGCGCTGACGGTTGGGTAACTGCTGGCGGTAACGGCTCTTTTGGTACCTTGGCTACTGGCTACTGGCTCTTCGTGACTAAGAGCGTCGGCAAGAAACCAGATGCTGTCCCCGAGGGCAACACGGATACTTTCACTTCGCCAATTTTCGCCGTTGTCGGTGGCTCCGCTGAGAACTTAACTCCCAAGAAGAAGGTCCCCACTGTGACCAAGGCCGTCAGGGATGACAAAGAAGGCAGCTCTTTTGGCGATAATGTGTTCACGAATCCCAACATGGCTGCAGACTCCCGAATGGATCAGTTTATCGATTATCAGCTTACCGGTACCGTTGCGGGTAACATCGACACTTACAGCACCTACAGGTACACCTTCACGGATAATCTTCCCAAATCCATGACGCCCAAGTTCACTGATGAAGCCAGCAGCACGACCCCCGCTGTGACAGTTAAGATTGACGGCAAAAAGGTCATTTCTGGCTACACCGCAACCTTTGATGACAGCAACGTGCTCACGGTTAATTTCGGCGACCTTAAGGTTTGCAAGGGTGAGAACGAGTCGGATATTGCCGTCACCGGTAACTCTACTGTGACTGTTGAGTACCAGGCCAGGCTTGATCCTGCAAAGATTTTTGAAAACGGCAAGGATGGTGCAATTAATTCGACGTTTGACGGCTTGGTGGGTAAACCCCAGAAGAATACAGTTACGTTGACCTATTCCAACAATCCGCATGCCGACGGTACCGGCACCACGGTCGAGCATCCTGCCTACGACTACACCTATGGCATCGATGTAACCAAGGTTGGTTCAGAGACTGAGAATCCGCCTCTCGCCGGTGTTGTGTTCACGCTGCAAGAGCAGGGCGATGCTGCCGGCACCTTTATTATGGCAAATGGTGTCAAGACGACCGACAGTGAGCAGGCCAAGCTGACGACCGACGCAAGCGGCAAGATTAACGTTGTCGGTCTCGATGAGGGCACCTACATCCTTACAGAGGTCACCCCTGCGCCTGGCTACAACAACTCCGCAGCAAGTGGCGTCACCTTCACCATCAAGCGCGAACTTAATCAGACCGGTGGCAACGTTCAGCCTAGCACGAATTCCGTAATTCAGGCGGCAGATGGCGTCGTGAAAGACAATACGGCCGCCGCATCTACCGGTAAGCTCAGCTTCACCATTGTCGACCAGAAGGGCTCTGGCCTTCCGCTGACCGGTCTCAACGGCGTGACCTTCACTTGGATTGCTGGTGGCGCGGTGCTGTGCATCGGCGTGGCACACCTCATCCGCAGCCGTAAGCAGGCTGAGGAGTCCGAGCAGGAGTAACGCTCGCTCACCCATCCCTTTGGCAGGTGGGATGTGATGGCCATGAGACTTGCGGACACTTTTCTCGTCCATCCACGTTCTTGCTTTGCTATTCTCTTTTCGGGGCAGACTCCGCACTGGAGTTTGCCCCGTTCTTTTTGGACAACACAGACAGCCTCCACCGTCCGATGCGGACTCATCCGTCATCGCGTTTCTTGACTCGTATGAGGTTCGGTTTAAGGTCCGTAGGCGCACGCGCGGTGCGGACGGTAGAAGGCATTTGCGCCGCGCGTGCAAATTGAAATGCCCGTGGTTCGGAGTCCGGACATTTAACAACACCGGAAACTGGTCGCCCGCGCTTTCGAACACTTACGCGGGGTGCGTCGTTTCCTGTAGCTATTGTATCCGAATCGTTTCGCCGATTCGGGACATTTTGAAAACGCAAACACGTCGGGCAAATCCGGACAATGCGGCCAGGCTCCGCTGGGCGAGGAACCGTGTGTGTAACTATCGAACAAATGTTTGTCAAAATCGCGTTTACCAGGCGTGGGTGCATACACTCGCAGTAAAATATCCTTGCGACGCATCCCGTGCGCGGGCGGCCGACGACTCGATCGGAGGTCCCCAAATGCTGAAATTCCTTAACGCGCTCGCCGCCCTCGCGGCGGTTGGCACGTTCGTCATCGCGTTTCTCGACTCGTATGAGGTTCGGTTTAAGGTCCGTAGGCGCACGCGCGGTGCGGACGGTAGAAGGCATTTGCGCTGCAACAAGCGCAAATAAGAATGCCCGGGGTTAGAGGCCCGGGCATTTAACAACACCGGAAACTGGTCGCCCGCGCTCCAAAGTACTTACGCGGGGTGCGTCGTTTCCTGTAGCTATTGTATCCCGAATCGCCCCGCCGATTCGGGACATTCTGAAAACTCAAATGCGGGCCCATACTCGCGCTGCGCAATGCTGGCAGGCTGCGTTGTCTGGCGTGGAAGCTCGCGAATCGGCTATTATTTGTTTAGACAACTTGAGTTGTAGAGGAGTGACCGGCGATGGTGCAGGGCGCCAAACATATGAAGAGCAATAACGCCGCGGACAACGGCGGCTCGAGCCCCCAACCCGAACTCCAGCCCAAACCTCAATCAAAGCCCAAGCGTCGCCGCAAGCGACTGCCGCGCTGGGCCGACCGGCTCATCACCATCGTCATCATCCTTATTGGCGTGGGCCTTATGACCTGGCCGTGGATCTTGGACCGGCTCGAGGCCTCGGGCGTGTTCAACCAGATCAGCACTGTGTCCAGCACCGTGGACGCGCTGTCTGCCGAGGAGCGCGAGCGCATCCTGCTCCAGGCGCGCTCCTTTAACGAGCAACTGGCGGGCGAGGCCACCGAGCTCCCCGCCGACCAGATCGAGCCCTACGCTCAGCAGCTCATCTTTGACCGCGACCCCATGATGAGCTGGGTCGAAATCCCCTCCATCGACGTGAGCATGCCCATCTACCACGGCACGAGCGAGGAAGTCCTTATGGCGGGCGTCGGCCACCTGGAGGGCACGAGCCTGCCGGTGGGCGGCACCTCGACGCATTGCGTGCTCACCGCGCACTCGGGCATGCGAAACCTGAGCATGTTCGACGACATCCATTCGCTGGAGCCCGGCGACCTGGTGCTGCTGCACACCATGAACAAGACGCTCGCCTACAAGATGGTGGACTCCGAGGTGGTGCTGCCCGAGGAGATGGAGTCGCTGACTATCGAGCCCGGCGCCGACAAAGTGACGCTCGTCACCTGCACGCCTTACGGTGTAAACGACCATCGCCTGCTGGTACACTGCGTGCGCACCAAGTACAACAAGAAGGATGTCGACAAGCAAAAGTCGCTGGCCGGCCGCCACTGGGGCAAGCGCGAGTTTGCCGTGCTCATCGTGGTCGTGGCCATTGTGCTGTTGCTGCTGGACATCGTGATCCACGCGGTCCGCAAGCGCCGCAAGGCCAAGGCCTCGGCATAAGACATCGTTCAGAACAACCACAAAGGGGACAGGCACCTTTGTGGTGGTCGGGGGCTTCCAAACCATCACAACATTCGATGAAAATCGCGATTTTGGCGAAAAGCGTCGAATGTTGTGATGGTTTTCGTTGTGGGCGGGACGGTTTTCGTTGCGGGCGGGACGGTTTTCGCTATGGACGGTGCGGTTTTGCTGCAGAACCGCCAGCCCGCCGCCTGCCAACCCGCCGTCCTCGTTACGTTTTCGCTGCATTTGGGTAAAGCACCTGCTCCAAGCGGCGTTGCCTTGTATACTAGAGCGGTTTATCTGTTATGCGGAAGGGAGCGCCTATGGCACTCAGCGAGAAAGACGTGCGCGGCATCGCCGAGTACGCAAAGATCGCACTGACCGATGACGAGCTCACCCAGATGACGTCCTACATGAACGACGCCGTCCAGATGCTCGAGCCCGTCTTGCAATATGACTTGCCCGACGTGGAGCCCACGTTCCATCCCATCGGAAGCCTGTCCAACGTGATGGGTGATGACCTGCGCGAGCCCGAGCGCGACCTGCCGCTCGACGTTGCGCTCGAAAACGCCGGCAGCGCGCGCGACCGCTACTTCCGCGTGCCGTCCATTTTGGGAGAGGGGGAGAGCGAGTAATGGCGCTAAGCTTCGATTCCCTTACCGCCGCCCAGATCGCCGCGGGCGTTGCCGCCGGCGACTTTACCGCTACCGAGGTGGCCCAGGCATCCCTTGCCGCCATCGAGGCGCGCGAGGGCGGGGTCCAGGCATTCCTGCAGGTGGCGCCCGAGCTTGCACTCGAGGCCGCCGCGCGCGTGGATGCCGACCGTGCCGCAGGCAAGCCGCTGCCCCCGCTTGCGGGCGTGCCGCTGGCCATTAAGGACAACATGAACCTCGTGGGCACGCGCACCACCTGCGCTTCGCGCATGCTCGAGGACTACCAGAGCGTCTACACCGCCACCTGTGTCCAGCGCATGCTCGATGCCGGCTGCCTGCCCATGGGCAAGGCCAACATGGACGAGTTTGCCTTTGGCAGCTCCACCGAGAGCTCGGCGTTCCATCGCACCAACAACCCCTGGGATACCGAGCGCGTGCCCGGCGGCTCTTCGGGCGGCTCCGCTGCCGCCGTCGCTGCGGGCGAGGTCGCGCTCTCGCTGGGCTCGGATACCGGCGGCTCCATTCGCCAGCCGGCGTCGCTGTGCGGCGTGGTGGGCTTTAAGCCCACGTATGGCGCCGTGAGCCGTTACGGCGTGGTCGCCTTTGGCTCGTCGCTCGACCAGGTGGGCCCCTTTGGCCGCACGGTCGAGGATGTCGCGCTGGCCATGAACGCGCTTACCGGCGCGGGCCACGATCCATACGACTGCACCAGCCAGGATTGCGCCGTCGACTTTACCGAGCATCTCAACGACAGCATCGAGGGTAAGCGCGTGGGCATCATCCCCGCGTTTATGGAGGCCGAGGGCCTGACGCCCGAGGTCAAGGCCGCTGTTCAGCGCGCCGCCCAGGAGCTGCAGAACCAGGGCGCCGAGCTGGTCGAGGTCGACCTGCCGCACCTGGACGCCGCTATCGCCGCCTACTACGTCATCGGCCCGGCCGAGGCGTTCTCCAACCTGGCCCGCTTCGACGGTATTCGCTACGGCTATCAGGAGGAGGGCTGCGCCAACCTGTCCGACCAGAGCTCGCTCTCTCGCGCCCACGGCTTTGGCGCCGAGGCCAAGCGCCGTCAGATGCTCGGCGCCTACCTGCTGAGCTCGGGCGTGTACGACAAGTACTACTACGCTGCGCAAAAGGCCCGTACGCTCATCACGCGGGACTACGACGCCGCGTATGCCAAGGTGGACACCATCCTCATGCCCGCCTCGCCGCGCACGGCCTTTAAGTTTGGCGAGATCAGCGACCCCACGCAGATGTACCTCTCCGACCTGTACACCATTTCGCTCAACATTTGCGGCAACGGTGGTATCTCGGTGCCGCTGGGCCTGGGCGAGGATACTCAGCTGCCCGTTTCTGCCCAGCTGGTGGGTCCGGCGTTTAAGGACCGTCAGCTGCTCACGTTTGCCCGCGCCCTGGAGCGTGGCTTTGCCGATGCCGCCACGGGTGCGCCCGCGCTTTCCGTCGCGCCCGATTTTGCCGGGAAGGGAGGCGAGCTGTAATGAAGGAGCTTTCCGAGGTCCTGCAGGATTGGGAGGCCGTGATTGGCCTGGAGATCCATACCGAGCTCACCGCACTCGATACCAAGATGTTTTGCAACTGCAAGCTCAGCCACGATGACGAGCCCAACGCCAACGTGTGCCCGGTGTGCCTGGGCCTGCCCGGCGCCCTGCCGGTGCCCAACAAGCGCGCCATCGAGAGCATCGTCAAGGCCGGTCTCGCCACCAACTGCGAGATTCAGCGCCACTCGATGTTCTACCGAAAGCACTACTTCTATCCCGACATGGCCAAGAACTTCCAGACCACGCAGGGTCCGGTCGCCTTTGCCATGTACGGTCACCTGGACCTGGATGTGACCGGTCGCGGTGCCGCCGAGCGCCCCGACTGCGCGTTTGGTGAGGCCGAGGCCCAGAGCCTGGCGAGCGCCTCGGCCAACGCCGAGGGCCTGTCCACGTCCATGACGTCGACCATGCGCGAAGGCAATCAGCGCGCCGGCCATCTGGCCAGCTATGACGCGTCCAACCTGCAGATGCCCGAGCGTCGCGAGGACGGTTCCTACACGGTGCCCATCCGCATCCTGCGCATCCACATGGAGGAGGATGCCGCCAAGATGGTTCACGTGGGCGGCGCCGAGGGCCGCATTACCGCCGCTGCCGAGTCGCTCGTCGACTACAACCGCTGCGGCACGCCGCTGATTGAACTCGTCACCGAGCCCGACCTGCGCACGCCTGAGGAGGCTCGCCTGTTTATGGAGAAGCTCCGTCGCATCTTTGTGACGCTGGGCATTTCGGACTGCTCCATGGAGAAGGGATCCATGCGCTGCGACGGCAACGTGTCGCTGCGCCGCCGCGGCGAGACCAAACTGGGTACCAAGACCGAGCTCAAGAACCTCAACTCGTTCAAGAGCCTGCACGATGGCCTTGCCTACGAGATTTGCCGCCAGGCCGAGGTGCTCGAGGAGGGCGGCATCATCTATCAGGAGACCCGTCACTGGGAGCCTAGCCGCAAGCGCACCGTGGTCATGCGTGTGAAGGAAACGGCAGACGACTATCGTCTGTTCCCCGATCCCGACCTGGCGCCGTTCGACCTGGACGACGAGTTCATCGACCGCTGCCGTGGTGAGACCCCCGAGCTGCCCGATGCCAAGCGCGTCCGTTTTGAGGCCGACTTTGGCATTAAGACGGCCGACGCCGAGCAAATCGCCGGCGACCCCGAGTTTGCCGACTTCTTTGAGGCTGCCGCTGCCGGTATGGCTGGCAAGGAGACCCAGACGGTCGCAAACCTGCTGGTGAACGAGATGATCGCCTACCTTAAGGGCGCGGGTGTGTCGCTCGCCGAGTCCGGTATCGCGCCGGCTCAAGTGGCAGCGCTGGCCAAGCTGCTGGCGACCGATGCCATCAGCTCCAACCAGGCGCACGAGGTCTTTGAGGCCATGGCCCAGACCGGTGACGATCCCAACAAGATCGTCGACGAGCGCGGTATGCGTCAGGTGAGCGATGCCGGCGCGCTGCAGCCGATCGTGGACGAAGTGCTGGCAAACTGTGCCGATCAGGCGCAGCAGTATCGTGACGGCAACCAGAAGGTCATCGGCTTTTTGGTGGGCCAGTGCATGAAGGCGAGCCGCGGCAAGGGCAACCCGAAGCTCTTCAACGAGTTGCTGAGAACGTCGCTCTCGTAAACGGGAACCCGGGAGCCCCGGCAGGGCGGGTGCTTCCTCAAAATTTCGAACAGTCCTGCGCAAGACGAAGGCCACATTAAGTGGCCTTCTTTGCGTGCGGAACTCATTTTGAGCAAGCGCCTGCCCTGCCGGGGCTCCCGGGTTCTGTGACGACTTGGCCGTTCGGGTCAGGTGGGGCTGAATGGAATTTGGTGAATGAGGGCGCCGTTGGCGCGTCCATTTTTGTGCGGGTGACAAAGGGACTGTCCCTTTGTCACATTGCAATAAATGTGATGAGAGTGTGGCGAAATGAGCTTAAAACTTCCGTAAATGTGATAAATGTCACGTTTTACCTAGGGTAAAATGTGGGAAATATCACGTTTACGGAAGTTTCTTTGCGGGAGGTTCGGTCATGCAGCGAGATATCATTGCCAAGCTTAACGCTTGGAAAGCGTCAGAATATCGTAAGCCGCTTATCCTTAAGGGGGCGCGCCAGGTTGGAAAGACGTGGGCGCTTAAGGAGTTCGGCCGAACCTCGTACCTCAATTTTGTGTATCTGACGCTCGAGGAGCCGTCACCTGGGGTACAGAGCGAGTACGCTCAGTTTTTCGAAGGTACGCGCGATCCTCGACGGATCATCTCAAATCTTTCCCTGGCATTTGGACAGCCTATCAATCCCGGCGAAACGCTGCTTATTATTGATGAGATCCAGGATTGTCCTTCTGCAGTCGGCGCCCTTAAATACTTCTGTGACGAGGCCCCCGAGTATCACGTCGCATGCGCAGGGTCTTTGTTGGGCGTTCGCTTGTCCCGTGAGACCAGCGCTTTTCCGGTGGGAAAGGTCGAGTTCATGGAGATGCGCCCCATGAGCTTTTCCGAGTTTCTGAAAGCCGAGGGCGCTGCAAACTACGACGAATACCTTGGCGGCCTGGATCAGATCGAGACAGTGCCCGATTTCTTCCATGTCCGTCTCGTCGAGCATCTTCGTCGTTATTTTGCATGCGGCGGCATGCCAGAGGCTCTTGGCCGGTGGGCGGAGACGGGCGATATCGTTCAGGTCGATAAGGTGTTGTCTGATCTCCTGGATTCCTACGAGCGCGATTTTGCCAAGCATGGTGGCCGTGCGCAGTTCGCCAAGCTTTCGCAAATATGGAACTCGATTCCAGCTCAGTTGGCGCGCGAGAACAAAAAGTTCGTTTGGGGTGCGGTGCGCGAGGGGGCTCGTGCTCGAGAATACGAGGATGCTCTGGAATGGCTTGCCGATGCTGGGCTCATCACGGCGGTTCGCCTTAATGCTGCCGGTGGTGTGCCGCTCTCTGCGTACGATGACCTCAAGGCATTTAAAGTCTACTGTCTTGATGTCGGCTTGCTGCGCCGCATGGCAAGGCTGGATGCGTCCGCTTTTGCCATCTCGGATGCGCTATTTTCGGAGTTCAAAGGTTCGTTCGCCGAGAACTATGTGCTTCAGGCGTTACTTTCACAGTTAGATGCTGCTCCGCGTTATTGGACAAACGAGAAGCCGAAGCACGAAGTCGATTTTTTGATTCAAGTCGGAAACGAAATCGTTCCCGTCGAGGTCAAATCGGGAGAGGTCGTTCATTCCAAGAGCCTTAAGTACTATGCCGACAAGCATGCGGAGACGACTCCATTGAGGGTCCGCTACTCACTTAAGAACCTAAAGCTCGACGACGGGGTGCTCAACATTCCGTTGTATTTGGCTGATCGATCTGTCCCTCTTATCAAAAAGGCGCTTGATTGTGCGCATCTTGACGTTTAGATCATGGGTGAGCTGACGGGCGGCGGCTAATTAATCGCTCCGTTACGGCCAGGGAGCTTGGGCCTTAGCGATGCTTGCTTCGCCAAGCGGTGGGGGTGGTGCCGGTGTGTTGCTTGAAGGCTTGGGCGAAGGCGGCCTGCTGAGGGTAGCCTAGACGCTCTGCCACCTGCGCTATCGTGAGCGCGCTGTCGGCCAAAAGGTCCTGTGCTCGCTCCATACGGCGTCTGCGAATGTAGGCGCCCAGGGACTCGCCAGTTTGGGCCTTAAAGGTGGCGCATAGTTTGGAGCGGCTTGTGTAGAGCCTCTCGGCCACCTCGTTGATACCCACACGTCTGCCTTTGTCGATCGCGCGCTCAATCATTGCCGTTGCTTCTTCGGCAATGGTTATGCTGACGTGTGTGTCTGCCGCCTGCCGCGCCTGCTTGTGGGCCGCGCGCGAACAGGCGAGCTCCGCGACCATGGTCTCCACGATGCCCTGCATATAGACGTGTCCGCCTGCGGTGCGGGCGCGGTCCTCGTTAATCCGGCGCAGCGTGTGGCAGATGGCAGACGTCGCCTCCTCGTGCCATGGCTCGGCAAACGCCTCAAAGATTCCCGCGAACTCGGTGGGATAGCGGTGCTCCAGTTCGTCAAAATATCCAGGCAAAAAGACCACCGAGCGCGAGTGATAAAGCTCCCCCGCAAACAATGGGCTTAATTCCTCGCCACAGCTATCTTGGATAAAGCTGCAAACGGCATTGTTTGGCCACGGTCCATGCAATGGTTTAAGGTTTGCGGGCGTTATGCCAGCCTCGGGCATGCATGTAAGTGTGGGCGCGCTGACCTCGCTCACGCAGGCGTATGGTTCGGGTGTGTATTCGGCCAGGTACATATCGTGCGTCGGGGTGATGAAATGCTCCATGACGATGCAGGCAGGGGAGAGGGGCATGATCCATGCGCGGCCGTGCGCCCGGTCGTTTGCCACCTCGCCGGTAAAGACGGCGCCCTTGCCGGTAAGCTCCAGGCCAAACTGCTCAAACTGCGGCGCGTAGAGCTCGGTTATGTCGGTCGCTGCCCGCCGCATTTGCAAAAGCGTCCCTTTCCTTTGCAGAAACGTCCACAGCTCGGTTGATTGTGAGCCATGGCTAACACATCAATGATAAGTTCATTACGGTTAACTCTCAAGCCGTTAGAAAGGGATCTCATGGCAAAGGAATCAAAAAAGGAAGGTGGCGGTATCGGCGAGCTGCTTGCATATGCCGGCGACCGTAAATTCCTAACGTATTTGGGCATGGCGCTCTCGGCGCTCTCGCAGCTGCTGAGCTTTGGCCCGTACGTGTGCATTTGGCTTGTCGCGCGCGATCTGATCGCCGTGGCACCTAACTGGAGCGAAGCCACCGATATCGCGATGTATGGCTGGTGGGCCGTGGGTTTTGCCCTGGCAAGCATCGTAGTTTATTTCGTGGGGCTTATGTGCACGCACCTGTCCGCGTTTCGCTGCGCGTCCAATATTCGCAAGACTACGAGCGAGCACCTGCTTAAGCTGCCGCTTGGCTACTTTGACACGCACGCCACCGGTGAGCTGCGTCGTGTTGTAGACGGATGTGCCGCCTCCACCGAGACTTTGCTCGCACACATGCT
>CATZKS010000071.1 GCA_958421035.1 uncultured Collinsella sp.
GCGTTGTGGCAGATGCCAACGACTGCCCCCTTTAAGTTGCGGTGGAATAGGGACTAAATGGGAGTCTCAGAGGCCAAAAGAGTCCCTATTCCACCGCAACTTCATGGGGATGTGTGACAATGCCCGTCGGAAAACATCTGCTGTCTTTGGGGGTCTATCTATGCTGTACGAGTTTTGTGCCGAGAACTTTGAGCGGGTGCCGGCGGCTATCGATGCCGGTGCAAGGCGTATCGAGCTGTGCGACAACCTTGCCGTTGGTGGCACCACGCCTTCGGCCGGCGTTATCAGCGCTACGACCAACTATGTCCACGAGTACGATGCACGGGTGATGTGTATGATTCGCCCGCGTGGCGGCGACTTTCACTACGACCAGGACGAGCTGCGTATGATGGAGATGGACCTGGGCCTTGCCGTAAGCGCCGGCGTTGACGGCTTGGTCTTTGGCTGCTGCAAGCCCTGCGCTGGCGGATGGGCGCTCGACGAACTTACGCTTGGCGCCCTCGTGATGGCTGCGGGCTGCGCGACCGAGGAATGTAAGCGTGAGCCCATCGACATCACCTTCCACATGGCATTTGACCAGCTCTCGCCCGAGGCTCAGCTCGATGCGATTGATACACTTGCCGACTGCGGCGTTACGCGCATCCTCACGCATGGCGGCGCTGCCGGTACGTCGATCGAGGATAATTTCGATCACCTGGCTCGTTTAATCGAGTATGCGGGTGATCGTTTGACCATCCTTCCCGGCGGCGGCATCACTACGGCAAATCGCGACGCGGTCGCGGCGGCGCTAGACGTCTCCGAGCTCCATGGCACCAAGATCGTGCCGCTGGAGGTATAACCCGTGGCGCTGGTATTCGATGTTCAGCAGGCGAGCGGCAAGCCCGACGACAACCGTCGCCCCGGTACCGCGTGTCCCTTTTGCAACACGGAGGGGCTCACCAACATCATCCAGCGCGACGGTGACTGCATCTGGCTCGAGAATAAGTTCAAGACCCTGCGCGCCACCCGTCAAACCGTGCTGATCGAGTCGGCCGATCACGATGCCGACCTGGTGACCTATAAGCCGGATGAACTCCACCATGTGATGAGGTTTGCTCTGGATTGCTGGCAGCAGATGATCGATTCGCAGCAGTATCGAAGCGTGCTCATGTACAAGAACAAGGGTCCGCTTTCGGGCGGCAGCCTCGTCCATCCACACATGCAGATTGTGGGCTTGGAACAGGAGGACGGCTATGCGGCGCTGACCTCAGCCAACTTTGAAGGCATCGATGTTTGGCAGAGGGGAAGGGTTGCGGTCAACATCTCAACCGAACCGATTATGGGGTTCTTTGAGGTCAATGTTTCAGCCCCGCAGGGAATCGCCGCCAGCGATGGCGCGCGAGACCAAGCCGAGACGGACCTCTTCGCCGATGCGATTCAGGTAGCTCTGCGCTATATCCTGAACGAGCACCATGGTGGTCGCGCAGAGTCGTACAACTTGTTCTTCTACCACATGGACGGCCGGACCATTGCCAAGGCGCTTCCGCGCTGGGTGGTTTCACCCTACTTTGTCGGGTATCGGCTGGCTCAGGTCAATGCTGAGACCACGCTCGATGTCGATGCGGAGCGATTCCGCGCACATCTGGAGGCGCTCACATCGTAAAGTGAGCGCCCGCACACTGCGGACGGTTTAGCGCGCCATTGCATCGCGGCCGGCCTCGACCCGCTTGCGCTGGGCGGCGCGCTCCTCGCCGGTCAGACGCTCAAAGAAGTGTCCGATAAGCGAGGCGAGCACCTGCTGAAACAACGTTCCACACATGACGGGAAACACAACTTCGCCCGGAAAGTATTGCGTGGCGATGACGGCGCCCGAAGAGATATTGCGCATGCCGCAGGTAAAGCACATGGTGGTCGTTTCGCTATATGGCAGATGCAGCGCGCGGGCGACCAGAATGCCGACGACAAAGCCGCTGATGGCGAAGACCAAAATAAAGAGGGCGACTTCCAAGCGCACCGCGTTCATGTGCAGCACGTACTCGCTCATGGCGGTGGAGTTGGAGGCGATAACGCCCATCATCATGAACTTGCAGGCGGGCGAGAGCGCGGGGGAGAGTTTCTCGTGCCCCCAGCCGCGCGTGAGCTCGTTGATCACGATGCCGAGCACAGCGGGGATGGCGATCATAAAGGCCATATTCTGCATCATGCTCGGCACGTCGATCGAGACGGTGGCGCCCAGCAGGAGCTTGAGCGTAAGCGGAATCGTCACAGGGGAGATGACCGAGGACGTCAGGATGATGGTGAGTGCGAGTGGGCCGTTGCCGCCGAACATGCTAATCCACATAAAGGCAGTGACTGCCACGGGTACGCTGTACTCGAGCACGATGCCGCAGACAAGGTTGGGGTTGGATCCAAAGAATAACGATCCCATGGCATAGGCTGCGATAGGGATAAGCACCGCCGAGACGAGCAGCGCCAAAATCAGGTGCAGCGGACGATGGAACACCTCAGCCACCTGGTGAAAGGTGTTGCTGAGCGCACCCTGAAACGTCATGAAAGCAAACAAGGTGGGAACGATGGGCTTAAGTACGCCGATCTGCTGGGGAAAGAGCACGCCGAGCGTCACGCAAATCGGAACGATGACCTGCATGTGCCCCGCGAGAAACTTGCCCAGTCCAACCCATTGCTTCATATGCGCCTGTGCCTCCCTTTGCTCGTGAATCCGTTTTGAATGGATATGCTAGACGCTCGCATGCGTCCGTGCGTCAGAAACGCTCGAATATTTCGAGGCTATTACCGGCATCGTTTACCGAAACCGCGGCGTACTGCGGCGATTTGCGTCCGTGCTGCACGGTATAATAAATTCGTTCAACAGATCTGCCTGCCGAAGCGGGCATACACAGAGGACTCATCGCTATGAATCGTGAGAGGTATCGCGGCGACCTGCCCCTATCGGGGGTGGGCGCCTATGTCATCGCTTAAGACGACGCATCGCTGGGCGGTCGCTCAGCAAAACCCCGAGCTCGAAAAGGAGCTTTCGGCTGGCCTGGGCATACCCGGGCTGGTTGCGCGCATTATGGTTGCGCACGGCATTGCATCCATCGAGGAAGGCCAGCTGTTTTTGACGCCTTCGCTCGATCGCGACTGGGCCGACCCACTCATTATCCCAGGCATGTCGGTCGTCGCCGACCGCGTCGAGCGTGCTATTCGCAACCACGAGCGCATCGCGGTCTTTGGCGATTTTGACGTTGACGGCATTACGTCGACCTGCCTGTTGACCGAGGCACTGCGCACGTTTGGCGCCGATGTCACGCCGTTTATTCCGCATCGCTTTGATGAGGGCTACGGTCTTTCTCGCGCGGCGCTCGACCGCGTTAACGAGCTCGCTCATCCTCAGCTGATCGTGACCGTCGATAACGGCATTGCCGCCAAGGAAGAGGTCTCCTATCTGGAGAGCCTGGGGATCGAATTGGTGGTCACGGACCATCACGAGCCGTCCGACCAGGTGCCGCAGGGCGTGCCCCTGACCGACCCTAAGCTCGAGGACGAGGGTCCCTCGCGCGAGCTTGCCGGTGCCGGCGTGGCGCTCAAGCTGGTGCAGGTCCTGGGCGAGCGCCTGGGCAAGCCGTCGTATTGGCGTTCGCTGATCGAGGTCGCGGCGCTTGGCACCGTGTCCGACATGATGCCGCTGACGCCCGAGAACCGCGCGCTGGTCGCCGAGGGCATCCAGCAGATGCGCGTGACCGCCCGCCCCGGCTATATCGCGCTGGCCGCGCTCGCCAAGGCCGACCTCTCTAGCATTACGGCCGATGGCCTGTCGTTTTCGCTCATCCCCCGCTTAAACGCCGCCGGCCGCATGGCCGATCCCAAGCTGGCGCTCGACCTGTTGCTTGCCCGCGACCCTATCGAAGCGAGCGCGCTTGCCGCCGAGCTCGAGGAAATCAACCGTCAGCGTCGCGAGATCGAGGCGGAGCTCACACGCGATGCCATGGCAAAGGTCGAGGAGACCTATGATGGCGGTCGCGCAATCGTCGTGGGTGGCGAGGGCTGGCACGAGGGCGTCAAGGGTATCGTAGCGAGCCGCCTGACCAACCGTTATCACGTGCCGGCGCTGCTGTTCTCGATCGAAGACGGTATCGCTCGCGGGTCGGGCCGCTCGGTGGGCAAGGTCAACCTGTTCGACGCCGTCGAGCGTTGCTCCGACCTGCTGATTCGTCGCGGCGGGCATGCCGGTGCGGTGGGTGTGACCATCGAGGCGTCCAAGCTCGACGAGTTCCGCCGTCGCCTTTCCGCCGTGCTGTCCGAGCTTCCCGCCGAGGACTTTGAGGACACCGACGAGGTTGCCGCCACCGTTGACCTCTCCGAGCTGAATATCGAGACCATCGAGCAAATCGCCCGTCTTGAGCCGTTTGGCCAGGGCAACAAGGTGCCGCTTCTGGCTGCCGAGGGCGTGACAATGTGCGATCGCGCCGTGGTGGGCAAAACCGGCGAGCACATGCGCTTCGTGGCGACCGATGGCGCTGCGAGTGTGCCGGCCATTATGTTCCGCGTGCCGCAGATCGATAAGCTCATCAATTGCGATAGTGCCGTCGATTTGGTGTTCGAGGCCGTGGCCGAGCATTGGCAGGGTCGCGTAAAGCCCAAGCTCATGATCAAGGATGTCTTGGTCCGCGATACCACGGCGCCCAGCGTTGACGACCCGGCATGTGAGCTTCGTCGTGGCGTACAACCGGCGGAATCTGGCCTGCGCCTGGAGTCCCGCAAGCGCCAAACGCTCGTCCAGCTTTCCTATACCGAGCTGACGCGCTCGCTTATCCATAGCTTTATCGGCTCGAACCAGCCGCACCGCGCGCAAGTCGAGGCGCTCGATGCCCTGGCCGATCACCAAAGTGTTCTGGCCGTTATGGGAACGGGGCGCGGCAAGTCTCTTATCTTCCATGTGCATGCCGCGCGCGAGGCGGTCCTTCGCGGGCGTGCGAGCATCTTTGTCTATCCGCTGCGCGCGCTCGTTGCCGACCAGGCCTATCACCTCTCGTCGACGATGGCCGCGCTCGGCATTGGCGTGGGCGTGCTGACCGGCGAGACCGTGGAGGCGGCGCGCGATGACGTGTTTGCCGGCTTGGCTTCGGGCCGCACCGGCATCGTGCTCACGACGCCCGAGTTCCTGTCCATTCACCGCGACCGCTTTGCGCGTTCGGGACGCATCGGTTTTGTCGTTATCGATGAGGCGCATCATGCCGGTCTTGCCAGGGGCGGTGACCGCAGCGCCTATCTCGACATGCCCGATATCCTCAAGGCCCTGGGCGACCCGGTCGTTCTGGCCACGACTGCCACCGCAACGGCTCCGGTTGTGGCCGAGCTCGCCCGCGTGCTACCGATTACCCGTACGGTGGTCGACGAGACGGTGCGCGAGAACTTGCAGCTCGAGGATGACCGAGACCTTGCGAGCCGCGAGAACCGCCTGGTGTCAATCGTGGCGACAGGGGAGAAGACCGTCATCTACGTCAACTCGCGCGACCAGTCCGTGGCGCTTGCTAAGACGCTGCGCAAGCGGGTACCCGATTGCGCGACCCGCATCGCGTTTTATAACGCGGGGCTTGCGCGCTCCGATCGTCGCCGTGTCGAGGAGGCGTTTCGAGACGGCAGCCTCAGCTGCATCGTTTCGACCTCTGCCTTTGGCGAGGGCGTCAACCTGCCCGATATCCGCCATGTCGTGCTCTACCACATGCCGTTTGGCAGCATTGAGTTCAACCAGATGAGCGGACGCGCCGGTCGCGACGGCCAACCTGCCGTGATTCACCTGCTCTATTCGTCGCGTGACGCTCGCATTAACGAGCGCCTGCTCGACTGCTACGCGCCCGAGCGCGATGAGCTCGTCACGCTCTATCGCGCGTTGCAGACCATGTGGCGCTCCAACCGCGGCAAGACCGGAGACGACTCGTTTAGTGCGAGCGATATCGATATCGCGCAGATGTGTCTTGCCATCGATGCCCGCACGCCGGTCGACGAGCGCTCGGTGGCAAGCGGTCTGGGAATCTTCGAAGAGCTTGGTTTCTGTCGCGTTTCGGGGTTTGACGACACCCGTCGCATCGCGATGGTCGAAAACCCCGGCCGTGTGCAATTGAGCAGGTCAATCCGCTATTTGGAGGGCTTACGCTCGCGCATGGAGTTCTCGGCTTTCCGGAGCTGGGCGCTCGATTCGTGCGCTTCTGATATGCTAGCCAAAGTTAACCGCCCGATCGTACCGCGGGCCTAGGGGAAGGGGACCTCGATGGATGCCGCAGCCCGTACCGCCCATGATTCCACCCTCCAGCCGTTCTCGGAGATGGAGCACTATAAGCATGCCGATGAGCTGCCGCCCGAGATTATGGCGGACAGCTACGACAAGCTGGAGCGCCTGTGCCTCAAATATATGAATGAGGACGACTTTTCTAAGGTGGAGCAGGCCTATTGCTTTGCCGCCGAGAAGCACTGCAACCAAAAGCGCCGCTCGGGTGAGATGTACATCAACCATCCCGTCGAGGTGGCCATCATTTTGGCCGATCTCAAGATGGACTGCGATGTGGTGTGCGCCGCGCTGCTGCACGATACCGTTGAGGATACCGAGACCTCGCTTGCCGATGTTTCCGGTCTGTTTGGCGATACGGTAGCCGAGCTCGTCGATGGCGTGACCAAGCTCACCAACATCGAAGTCGATAGCATGGACGAGAAGCAGGCGCTTACGCTGCGCAAGATGTTCCTCGCCATGTCCAAGGACATCCGCGTCATTATCGTTAAGCTTGCCGACCGTCTGCACAACATGCGCACCCTTGCAGCCCTGCGTGAGGACCGTCGTCTGTTTAAGGCCCGCGAGACCATGGACGTGTATGCGCCCCTGGCCGACCGTCTGGGCATGAGCTCTATTAAGTGGGAGCTCGAGGACCTGTCCTTCTTTTACCTGGAGCCCGACGCCTACCAGCGCATCGCGCGCATGGTGGCGGAGTCGCGTGAGGTCCGTGAGCGCTATCTGGCCGAGACCATCAAGACGCTCACCGACGAGCTCAACCGCATTGGCCTGGAAGGCTTCCAGATCAACGGCCGTTCCAAACACTATTGGTCCATCTACCAAAAGATGAAGCGCAAGGGCAAGGAATTCTCCGAGATCTACGACCTAGTGGCACTGCGCGTCATCACGCATTCGGTGCGCGATTGCTACTCCACGCTCGGCGCGGTGCATACGCTGTGGCACCCCATGCCCGGTCGCTTTAAAGACTATATCGCCATGCCCAAGGTCAATAACTACCAGTCGCTCCATACGACGGTTATCGGCCCCACGGCCCGCCCGCTCGAGATTCAGATTCGAACCTATGAGATGCATGAGCAGGCCGAGTACGGCATCGCCGCCCACTGGCTGTACAAGAAGTCGGGCGGATCGTCTGCCTCTAAGACCAACGATGCGCAGCGTCTGGACGACCAGATTAACTGGCTCAAACATTCGCTCGATTGGGCAGCGTCTGATGAGATCACCGACGCCAAGGAATACCTGCACTCGCTGAAGGTCGATCTGTTCGACCAGGAAATTTTTGTCTTTACGCCCAAGGGCGAGGTCATGGCGCTTCGTGCCGGCTCCACGCCGCTCGACTTTGCCTATGCCGTTCACACCGAGGTGGGAAACCATTGCGTCGGCGCCAAAATCAACGGTGCGGTGGCTCCGCTCACGCACGAGATCAAGACGGGCGACCGCGTTGAAATCCTGACTAACAAGAGTTCCAAGCCGTCGCGTGATTGGCTCAAGATCGTCAAGACGCCTTCCGCCAAGTCAAAGATCCGTCGCTACTTTGCCGCCGCGACTAAGGACGACGACGCTGCCGCCGGCCGCGATATGCTGGCCAAGGACCTGCGCAAGCGCGGGTATGGCATCTCCACGCCGCGCTCCACGCGTGCGCTCAATGCCGTGGCGGAGCAGTTTAACTTCAAGCAGCTCGAGGACCTGTTTGCCGCCGTCGGTGCCGGCAAGGTTGCCCCGCGCGCTGTGGGCAATAAGGTCGAGCAAATCTTGGACCCCAAGCCCGAGGAACAGCTCACCAAGGCCGAGGCTATCGCCGAGGTCGTGAAACAGCCGGCCCGCGGCTCCAACCGCAAGCCGCAAAAGCGTGGCAAGAGCGCAAGTAACGGCATTATCGTTAAGGGCGAGAGCAACAGTGGCCTGCTGGTCCGTCTGGCTCATTGCTGCAACCCCGTGACGGGCGACGATATCGTCGGCTTCATCACGCGTGGCCGAGGTGTCTCAGTGCATCGCGCCAACTGCCCCAACGTCAAGGGTCTTATGGAACATCCCGAGCGCATGATCGATGTGGAGTGGGACGGCGCTGCCGACACCCTCTTCCAGGTCGAGATCGTGGTCGAGTGCCTGGACCGCATGGGCCTGCTCAAGGACGTCACCATTGCCATTGGCGATGCAGGCGGCAATATCCTTTCCGCCGCCACCTCGACCAACCGCGAGGGTATTGCGACCCTGCGCTTTATGGTCGAGATTTCGGATGCGAGCGGCCTGGATCCGCTGCTGGCTTCCATCAGCAGTGTCGATTCGGTCTACGACGCTCGCCGTCTTATGCCCGGCGAGGGCGGAGCGCAACTCAAGCGCCGTGTGTAGGTGCGAGAGCCTCTCAGCATCATAGATATTGGTTACGTTCGAGGCATCGTTTGGTGCCTCGAGCGTATTTTAGAAGGAGGGTATGCGCATGGACGATATGACTTTGGACCTGACACCCCGAGGCACGGCTTCGATTGAGGCGCTCGTCAACGGCCCGATTCAGACCAACAGCTACGCCGTGATTTCGAATGACGAGTGCTTAATCGTCGATCCGGCGTGGGAGGGCGAGCGTCTTGTGGAGCATATCCGCACCGCGCATCCCGAGGTGCGCGTATTCGGGTCTGTCTGCACGCACGGTCATGCCGACCATGTTGGTGGGGTTGCCGGGGTTCGAGCTGTCGTTGGCGACAGCGCACTATATGAGTTGTGCGCTAAGGACGTGACGGTATCTCGCGCAAATATCGAGGAGCAGCGCGCCATGTGGGGTATCGAGACGCCCGATCCGGGTGAGCCGACGCGCTTGCTTGCCGAGGGCGATACAATCGAGGTGGGCGACGTCTGCCTGCAGGTGATCGAGACGCCGGGGCATACGCCGGGCGGCATCGTCCTGTTCGCCGCGACCGAGCAGGGAAACATCGCCTTTGTGGGCGACACGCTTTTCCCGGGCAGCCACGGTCGTACCGATCTTTCCGGCGGTGACGAGGCGGCGATTATGCGCTCGCTCTCCAAACTTGCCAAGATGCTTCCGCCCGATACCGTTTGCTTGACGGGCCATGGCGATTCGACCACGATGGCGCGCGAACTTATGCAGAACCCGTTTATGCAGATGTAGGCTCGAAGCCGTCTTCCGAACCACGAAGACCGCTCAATCGTCAAGCTATTTTCCCCAGTGGGTCGATTCTGTGGGGCAAACGGTCGAAATTTGTCCAATCGGATGGTATTCGTGAACAAACAAACGTTTATGCTCGGGTATGTCGTGGTAAAATCTCAGGCGTTATCGGAGCAACCTTACAGGAGGTTTCTTTTATGCTCGTCAACGCAGCAGACATGCTCAAGAAGGCCGAGGCCGGCAAGTATGGTCTCGGTGCCTTCAACACCAACAACCTCGAGTGGACCCTGGCTATTCTCCAGGCCGCCGAGGAGGCCAAGTCTCCGCTGATCCTTCAGTGCACCGCTGGTGCCGCTAAGTGGATGGGCGGTTTCAAGGTCTGCGCCGACATGGTCAAGGCTGCCGTCGAGGCCACGGGCGTTACCGTTCCCGTCGCCCTTCACCTCGATCACGGTTCTTACGAGGACTGCTTCAAGTGCATCGAGGCCGGCTTCACGTCCATCATGTATGACGGCTCTCACGAGGAGACCTTCCAGCTTAACCTCGACCGCACCAAGGAGCTCGTTGAGCTTGCCCACTCCAAGGGTATGTCCATCGAGGCCGAGGTCGGCGGCATCGGCGGCACCGAGGACGGCGTGACCTCCAGCGGCGAGCTCGCTGATCCTGCTGAGTGCAAGCAGATTGCTGACCTGGGCGTCGACTTCCTTGCCTGCGGTATCGGCAACATCCACGGCGTGTACCCTGCCGACTGGGCTGGCCTTTCCTTCGAGCGTCTGGGCGAGATCAAGGCTCAGACCGGCGACCTGCCCCTCGTCCTGCACGGTGGCACCGGCATCCCCGAGGATCAGATCAAGAAGGCCATCTCCCTGGGTATCTCCAAGATCAACGTCAACACCGATCTGCAGCTCGTTTTCGCCAAGGGCGTTCGCGAGTACATCGAGGCCGGCAAGGATCAGCAGGGCAAGGGCTTTGACCCCCGCAAGCTCCTCAAGCCTGGTCGCGACAACATCGTTGCCCGCACCAAGGAGCTCATGGAGGAGTTTGGCTCCGTCAACAAGGCGTAAGCGTCGCTAAACTTCCCGCCGGAAGCCCCGTCCCCCTACACTGTTTCCTTTGCGCTCACCTGGCTTCGCCAGAAGTCGCGCCAAGGAAACAGTTCCGGGGGATGGGGCTTCCTTTGTTTAACGCCGCAGGGTTACTGGGCTGAATTTATTTATTGACTACCGTTCGGCGGTGTTGATGGCTCCCTTGTTGGGGCTTTC
>CATZKS010000072.1 GCA_958421035.1 uncultured Collinsella sp.
GTCATAGGTGTCGATGAGCAGCGTACAGTTCTTGGGGCTCGACTTGGCAAAGGCGCGGAAGGCCTCGAGCTCGGAATCGAAGCTCATCACCCAGCTGTGCGCATGCGTGCCAAAGACGGGAATACCATAGCGGCGGCCGGCGAGCACATTGGACGTAGAGGAGCAGCCGGCAACGTAGCTCGCGCGCGCAACGGCCAGGCCGCCATCGGGACCCTGGGCGCGGCGCAGGCCAAACTCCGCCACGGGGCGACCGTCGGCGGCGAGCACCACGCGCGCCGTCTTGGTGGCGACAAGCGTCTGGAACCCGACGATGTTGAGCAGCGCCGTCTCAAGCAGCTGGCACTCGAGCGCAGGACCGGTGACGCGCACCATGGGCTCGCGCGGAAAGACGAGCTCGCCCTCGGGGACGGCGTCGATATTTACATGCGCACGAAAATCGCGCAGGTAGTCGAGGAATGCGGACTTGAACATCGCGCCGCCGGCAGGGGCCTCAAGCGAGGCGAGGTAGTCGATATCCTCGGGCGTAAAGCGCAGGTTCTCGACGAGCTCGGGCAGCTCGGCGGTGCCGCACATGACGGCATAGGCGCTGCCAAAGGGATGGTCGCGGTAAAACGCGGTAAAACAACCCTGCTCATTGGCCTTGCCGCTCTCCCACAGGCCCTGGGCCATAGTGAGCTCGTACAGATCGGTGAGCATTGCAATGTCGGTGGGATGCGAGATGTCGGTCAAAGCCATGGGGCGACCTTTCGGATGTGTGGTGCAGAATTTGAGGGTTGGACGAGAGCAGAGCATGCGGACATGACGCCCGATGCGAGTCGGTTAGAGCAGGCCCATGCTGGTCAGGATCGTGTAGCCCATAAAGATGACAAACGCGATGAGGGCAAGGACAATGATGATTTTTTGAGCCGGCGCCATGCCAGGGATCTCGTTCTCGCCCATAGGCTCCTTGGAGGTAACCATGCGCTGGGCAAAGGTCATCTCGTCACGGCTCGGCTTGGGCTCGACGGACTTGGGACGGGCGGCCTTTTTAGGCTGAGGTTTGGGCGCGGCAGGTGCAGGCTTCGCAGCAGCGGGCTTGGGTGCGGGCGCGGGCGCCGATGCGGATGCGGCGTTCGCGGCGGCCTCCTCGGCCTTCGCACGCTCGGCACGCAGGGCAGCCAGCTCCTCACGCTCGCGACGGGCCTCTTCCCGAGCCTCGCGGCGGGCCTTCTCAGCGCGGAGCTCTTCCAACTCGGCGCGCTCCTCGTCGGACAATGGTTGGGACTCAAGCTCGGCCATGGTATAGCCCTTTCTTTTAAAAAAAGCCGCCGACACAATGTCAGCGGCTTATCAAATCCATGGGTGGAGACGAAGGGAGTCGAACCCTCGGCCTCTGCCATGCGACGGCAGCGCTCTCCCAACTGAGCTACGTCCCCAGGACAAGTCGATATTTTACCTACGGCTCGCCAACTGTCAACGCCCAATAACCAGTCTTTTTGGGACGCGGCTATTTTGACAACTTTTCGAACAGGCGATCCTCTCGATGATTTTTTAATCCCCGTCCCAGAAAAATCATCAGCGTGCGCTCTACTTTGCGCTGGTGAGGACGCCGGTGGTGTCGAAGGCGGGGGTGAAGCTCTCGTCTACCGCGCCGCCCTCTTGCCAGAACATTGTCGTAAAGCCCAGGTCGTCGGCATGGTCGAGCACCTGCTCGTACTCCTCGCGCGTCACGGCGCGCGCCAACTCGCCGCCCTGCTCGCGCATGAGCGCATTGGGCGTGTACTGGTTCATGACCGAGATCGGCACGTCGCCCACCGTCTGCCACACCAGGTCCAGCACGCGACACGAATCGTCTGCATGTCCCGGCAGTACCAGATGGCGCACAATCATGCCGCGCTTCATGAGCCCGCCCTCATCCACCATCTCTCCCCCGCGGCGCTCGATCTCGCGCGCCATCTGAGCCAGGCCTGACACGGCCACACGTGGGTAGTCCTTTATATGAGAGAGCGACTGCGCAAGCCCGGCATTGGCATATTTAAAGTCGGTAAGCCACACATCGACCAGGTCGCCCAGCGCCGCCACGGCACTCGCGCGCTCGTAACCACTCGTGTTGTAGACGATCGGGATAACCAGTCCGCGCGCCCGTGCCGCGGCAATCACGGCAGGCAACAGGTGCGCATAGTGCGTCGCCGTCACCAAATTGATGTTGTTGGCACCCTGGTCCTGCAGTTCCAGCATAATCTCGACCAGGCGCTCAGGCGAAATCTCAAGGCCAAAATTGCCGGTCGAGATCTCGTGGTTCTGGCAGTAGATACATTTAAGCGAGCAACCGCTAAAGAAGATCGCGCCCGAACCGGCCTCGCCCGAGATAGGCGGCTCCTCCCACATATGAAGCGCGGCGCGGGCCACCTTGAGCGTGTCGTTAGCACCGCAGACGCCGTGCGCGCCCTCATCGCGCGCCGCACCGCAACGGCGCGGACACAAATGGCAGGCGGGCGAAAAAAGTTCGGTCAACGACGTCGGCATAAAAACATGCTCCAAAACAACGATTCAGCAGCTCAAACGTAAAGGGCCAGACCGGGTAGACGGCTCCGTCCCTAAGGCGCCGTAATCGTCCGACACGATTTTTGTAATGTCAAGACTGGAATCGATAAAGTGCCGCTTTATGATGTAGTTATTCCGCCCCCCGCGGAGCAACTGGGTGAACCGTCGCGTTTATTTAGGGAGCCCACACAGTCGTGCCTAGTACAGGTATCCTTCGTTGTTAAGGACGCTGGAACAGTCGATGAGGGCACCCACCTGTTTTAGGTGGGTTCATTTTCGTAACGTGGGGGGTGGTTTTCTTTTGCCGAAAATCACCATACAGTCCATATGGATCCCCGCCGGCATCCCGACAAGCCATCGACAACATTCCAATATCTGGTATGCGCGTGATAATCGCACGGTGCAAACCTCCGCACCCCCCTCGGTCGAGTATCATGGGACAGCTATGCCATTTCCGCGTAGCAACCTTTGACCTTTTCCTTCGACGCTTGGCGGTTTTTAGATTCATGGCTTCATCCCCGAGCTACATACCGTACCTATGCGTGGCAGCGGCGGCTTTTATCACGACCTTCCTCGCGGTGCCCCTGGTCAAGCGCTTGGCAATTAAGCTCGATGCCGTCGACTATCCTTCTAAGCGCCGCATCAACACCAAGCCCATCCCGCGTTTGGGCGGAACGGCGGTGTTTTTGGGCCTGGTCGTTGCCTGCATTGTGCAAATCCTAGGCACCTGGTACCTAGGCTGGCCACCCGTCCTGGTGCCGCACCCGCGCCTTCACATTAGCTATCCCATGCTGGCGCTCTCCTTTACCGTCATCTTTGCGACCGGCGCTATCGACGACGTCTTCCAGCTCACGCCCAAGCAAAAGCTGGCCGGACAGGTCCTCGCCGCGCTTATCGCCTGCATGGGCGGCCTAAAAATCGGCGTCATCGTCAACCCGTTTGCTCCCGGCGAGATCATGCTCGGATGGCTCGCCTACCCCATCACCGTAATCTATCTGGTGGCATTCACCAACATCATTAACCTCATCGACGGCCTCGACGGCTTGGCCACGGGCATCTGCGGCATCGCCTCGTTCACCATGTTTTCGATGGCCGTTCTCTCGGGCCGCATCGACGCCGCCGCGCTCTCCATTGCGCTCTTTGGCGCCTGTCTGGCCTTTTTGCGCTACAACTTCAACCCCGCAAGCATCTTCTTGGGCGACTCGGGGTCGCTGCTTCTGGGCTTTGCGCTGGGCTCCATCTCGCTGCTCAACGTGAGCCGCACCGCCGCACTCACCTCGCTTATCATCCCGCTCATCGTTGCCGGCGTGCCTATCATCGACACGTTTAGCGCCATCGTGCGCCGCAAGCGCGCCCACATTAGCATCGGGCAGGCCGACAAGGGCCACATCCACCACCGCCTGATCCAAGAAGGCTACAACCAAAAACAGGCTGTGCTGCTCATCTATGCCTGGTGCATTATGCTTTCGGCCGGCGCCGCCGCCATCAATCAGGTCGAGGTGCCCATGCGCGTGCTCATCTTTACCGTGCTTGCCATTGGCTCGGCGGCCTTTGCCAAGCACCTGCACCTGTTTGAACCCGTGCTGCGCCACCATTACAACAAGCGCACGCACGAGGACGAACTGGTCACCCCCGACGACCCCGCCTTTAAGCAGGAGGAGCAGGCAGCCGAGGAGCGCAAAGAAGAGCGCCACCACAAGCTCTAGGGCAAGCTGCCGAGGATGTGCCAAGGCACCGTTAGCCAAGCACGGCCGCGCCGCACCCATCGCACATGCCGCACCACGCGCGTCCCTCTCCCGCCCCTCGCCTACTTACGCACCACCCCTCCAATAAACGCGTTATCATCTTGACCCATGAACATACGTTAGGAGCAATCATGCCAAACGAGAACAGCTACGAAGTCGCGCTGCAAAAGAGCAACGCCATTCGCGAGGGCCTGACCAAGACGCCCGAGAAGTTCACCATGCTCACCGGCGACCGCCCCACCGGCCGTCTGCACCTGGGCCACTACTTCGGCACCCTCAAGGGCCGTGTTGAGCTGCAGAACATGGGCGCCAAGACCAACGTGCTCATCGCCGACTACCAGGTCATCACTGACCGCGACACGACCGAGCACATCCAGGACAACGTGTACAACATGGTCATGGACTACCTTGCCTGCGGTATCGATCCCGACAAGACCATGATCTACGCGCACTCCGCCGTGCCCGCCGCCAACCAGCTCATGCTGCCGTTCCTGTCGCTGGTGTCCGAGGCCGAGCTGGCGCGCAACCCCACCGTCAAGGCCGAGATGGAGGCCTCGGGCCATGAGCTTACCGGCCTTCTGCTCACCTACCCGGTGCATCAGGCCTGCGACATCCTGTTCTGCAAGGGCAACGTGGTGCCCGTCGGTCGTGACCAGCTGCCGCACATCGAGCTCACCCGCACCATCGCCCGCCGCTTTAACAACCGCTACGGCAAGGTGTTCCCCGAGGTCGACGCGCTGCTGTCCGAGACCCCGCTGCTGCCCGGCCTGGACGGCCGCAAGATGAGCAAGAGCTACGGCAACGCCATCAACATCTCGATGACCGCCGAGGAAACGGCCAAGCGCATCAAAAAGAGCCAGACCGACTCCGAGCGCATGATCACGTTCGATCCCGAGAACCGCCCCGGCGTGTCCGGTTTGCTTTCGACGGCCGCCATCTGCACCGGTCGCTCCGAGGTCGAGATTGCCGAGGAGATCGGCATGGGCGGCTCCGGCCAGCTCAAGAAGTACGTGACCGAGGCCGTCAACGAGTACTTCGCACCGATCCGCGAGCGTCGCCAGCGCTACGAGAACGATCTGGACTATGTGAAGGACGTCCTGCACGAGGGCAACCGTCGCGCCAACGAGATCGCCGATCAGACCCTGGCAGAGGTTCAGGACGCCATGGGCATGGTGTACTAGACCGATCTACTGGCTTGAGCTTTCGATTGCTTTAGGGCGGGCGCTGCGGCGTCCGCCTTTTTTGGAGCCGGACCGCTTCGGCTCCGTCCATCGCACCCCCTCGACAAACAGGAACAGGCCCGCCGGCAGTTAGCTGCCAGCGGGCCTGTTCCCGAAGTACACCGTTGAATCGCACAGAGGGGAGGGATGCGAATCAAACTCAACAGGGCAGGCTTTTTCATCGCCTATTGCCTGCTCTCTTGCTGAAACCAATATAGTTCACCGTGGTTTACTTTCTGACGGCAAAGTACGCCGCCACACCTTCTCCATAAGTTAGCTCTGGTAAACCTACAGTGTAAAACCACCACAAAGGGGACAGGCGCCTTTGTGGTGGTTTTCGCCACGGAAGAACCGCTAGAGCCCGGCAGGCCAGCGACAGGCGGCCAAGTCGACGTGCATGTCGTCCTTAAACGCCACACCTTCCCCTAGCAAAAGCTCACGTTGAGCATCGGGACCGCCAAAAGCGAAGCCCTCGCATATGTGCCCGTCGGCAAACACCACGCGGTGACAGGGAATCTCGCCGGGGCGCGGATTACTATGCAGGGCATACCCCACGTACCGCGCACTTCGTGGACGACCGGCAAGCAGCGCCACCTGGCCATACGTGGCGACCATCCCCTCGGGGATCTGCTCGACCACCTCGTACACCCGTTCAAAAAAGCCCTCAGACGCCATTGCTCGCTCCCTTCCACCCGGAAAAGCATAAACCACCACAAAGGTGCCTGTCCCCTTTGTGGTGGTTTTGACCGGAAAGCTAGTTGGCGGGGC
Source organism: uncultured Collinsella sp. (assembly GCA_958421035.1). Lineage (GTDB taxonomy): Bacteria > Actinomycetota > Coriobacteriia > Coriobacteriales > Coriobacteriaceae > Collinsella. The sequence continues at coordinate 6,257 of CATZKS010000072.1, forward strand.
GGAAGAAGGCTACGGCTACGGCGCCGGGGCCCACGTGGGTGCCGATGGTGGCGCCAATGGTGTGGATGGACAGCTCGCCCTCGGTGTGACCGGCCCACAGTGCCGCGCTGTCCTCGATATATTTCTTGAGCACGGCGTCCGAAAGGCCTGTATAGCCCAGCGCCAGCGGCATGGAAAAGTCGACGCCGCCCGCCTTTTCTACCTTCTGGTTGAGCAGGTTACGACCGTTCTTGGAACCGCGCGCCTTGCCCAGCTGCACGATCAGGCCGTCCTCGGCGGCCACAACGGGCTTTACGTTGAGCAACGTGCCCACAGCGCCGGCCGCAGCAGACAGGCGACCGCCGCGCACCAAGTACTCCAGCGTCTCAAGCAGACCGATAACCACCACGCGGTCACGGACTGCCTCGACGGCCGCCGCGATCTGGGCCGCACTACGGCCCTCGTCCACCAAGCGCAACGCATACTCGACCAGGACACGCTCGCCCAGGGTGACGTTATTGCTGTCCACCACGAACACGTCGCCGCCCGGCGCCTCGGCAAGTGCGGTACGGGCACTCTGATTGGTGCCCGAAAGCTTGGCGCCCACGGTAATAATCACTGCCTCGTCGCCGGCCTCACGTGCCTCGGCAATCGTCTGCGAAAACGCGTACGGGTTGACCTGGCCGGTCTTGGGCAGCTCATCGCGCTCCACGAGCATCTCGTAAAAGCGCTGATGATCGATGTCGACGCCATCCATATACACATCGGTGCCAAAGGTGACGGACAGCGGCAAAACACGCAGAGCGGGGTGCTCCGCCGGCGACATATCGCTTGCGGAATCGGTAATAATACGAATGGACATAACAAATCCTTTCTTGCGCGGAGCTCGCGCGGGGAATTTTGACAGCAATGCCCCGGCACGGTATACGCGCTCAAACGGGACTATGCAGTTGTTAATGGGAAGCAAATGCCTTGGCGGCCTTAGATCTCGCGCAGGGTGTCGAGAATCGTACGCAGCGATGCATACATCTGCTCGCGCTGCTCCACACCCATAGCCTTACCGGTGGTATCGAGCACCTCGCGAATGATGCGGTCCGCCTCGCTCATGCTCTCGCCGCCCAGAGCGGTCAGGCGAACCGGAGCACGATACTTAACGGCGGCATCGCCCGAATCATCGACTTCGACGTAGCCGCCCTCCTCCAGATGCGCGAGCGTACGCGAGACGGCGGCGCGGGTCACGCCTGCCATGCGAGCCAGGTCGGCACCAGTCAGGCCGTCCTTGCTGCGCTCAAGATAGTACAGGCACATAACGTCGGAGCCCTTGAGGCCCAGCCTTGCGCCCTCAGACGTCTTAATGCGCTGGATCTCCTTGTAGAGACCGCTGATCAGTCCGACAAAGTCCTCGAAACGTGTCTCGTCGCTCTGCTGCATGGGAGACGACCGCCTTTCGCTTGCATAATGCTAACGGGTAAACATCTTAGTCGCATAAGGCGACACCCGTACCCAAATACCCCATTTGTTAACCCATCAACATAAAAACCACCACAAAGGGGACAGGCACCTTTGTGGTGGTTTGGGGCATCAATAGGTTCTAGGCGCCGCTACAGCTCCACGCAAGGATTGTCGCGGGTCACAAGCGTCTTAATGACAACCGTCGCTCCCAGATAGCGCTCAAGCAGCTCGGCTAAGCGATCGATCGCAGCCTGGCAATCCCCCATCCGCTCGGGCTCCACGCACTCAATCGCTAGGAACGCATCGGCCGAATCATCGGACAGCGCCGTGCGAACGCCGTCGCGCCAGTTCCAGCAGCGGCACACAGCGCCCGCATCATCGATGTAGGCGAGCTCGCCGGGCAGCGTCGGATCGTCCGTCTCCTCGCCAAGCGGCAAGAACGCATCGCCACCGTCGGTCACCTTCAGGCGAAGGTCCCCCTCGATCGCATGCAGATCCTCGCCTCCCACGGGCAGCGCGTAGGTCAGCGACACCGTGTTGTAAATATCCACCGCGGGCGTAATGTGGCCCACCGGCTTGCCTTTGAGCACGCGTTTGAGCAAGTTCTCGATCGAGCAGCGCGCGCCTTTCTTGGTCTTGAACAGACGATAGGCCTCGCGCCATGCCCTGACCGGTGCGTTCTCGCTGATAGTGTCGCTGGTCAGATGACGCTCCGCATCGATATTGGCGCGGTCGAGCAACGCCGCAATCGCATCCACGTCCTCTTGAGGAATCTGAGCCGTGGGCTTCATGCCCTCCACGACCACAACACCGACCGCTGCCTGCGGAAACAGCTCCCAGAATGAATCCTCGGCAATAAAGCTCTTCATACGCTCTCCCTTCATTGTGCGCGCCCGAGTGAGGGCGCCTAAACAAAAAGCGCCCTTACAACGGCCACCTTCAAAGTCCTACGGTGCCGTCACAAGAACGCTTGCGCTGTCCCCATCCGGAGAAGGGAACGATATGTCAGGCGTATTGTAACCCGAGTCATCCACACGAGCAAAACCACCACAAAGGTGCCTGTCCCCTTTGTGGTGGATATGGACTCACGGCGAAGCTAGTGGCGGAGTCCCAGCAGGCCGCGGCCGTGATGACGGGCCTCGGCGGACACCTGGGCGTGCGGGCCGGCGGCTTTGACGGACTCGGGCAGGTGCGAGTACTTCTTCTCGAAGTTCTCCTCGAACATCACGGCCAAGTTGTGCGCGGCCTCGTCGTAGCGAGCGGTGCTCTGCCAATACTGGCGCGGCACCAGGATGCCGTCGGGTACGCCGTGGCACGTGGTGGGAATGTCGACGTTAAAGATGTCGTCGTGCACGAACTCGCTGTCCTCGATGGTACCGTCGAGGGCGCGGGCCACCAGGGCGCGCGTGTAGGCAAGCTCGATGCGATGACCCACGCCGTAGCCGCCGCCGATCCAGCCGGTGTTGACCAGGTACACACGCGTGCGGCCGTCGGCGATGCGCTCACCGAGCATCTTGGCATAGACCATGGGGTCGAGCGGCATAAACGGCTCGCCAAACAGCGAGGAGAACGTGGGCGTGGGCTCGGTGACGCCGACCTCGGTGCCGGGGATCTTGGCCGTAAAGCCCGTCACAAAGTGATACATGGCGGCGTCGGCCGTCAGGCGCGAGATGGGCGGCAGCACGCCAAAGGCATCGCAGGTCAGGAAGAGCACGACGCTTGGAGTGGTGCCCATGCCCTTGGTCCACGCGTTGGGAATGTGCTCCACAGGGTATGACACGCGCGTGTTGTGCGTGATCGAGATGTCGTCGTAGTTGGGCTTGCGGTTCTCGTCGAGCACCACGTTTTCGCAGATCGCGCCAAAGCGGACAGCGTTGAAGATCTCGGGCTCGTGGAACGCGTCCAGGCCCTCGCATTTGGCGTAGCAGCCACCTTCGATGTTGAAGATGCCCATGTCGGACCAACCGTGCTCGTCGTCGCCGATCAGCAGCCGCGTGGGGTTGGCCGAAAGCGTGGTCTTGCCCGTGCCCGAAAGGCCAAAGAACACGGCGGTCTCGTGCGTGACGGGATCCATGCTGGCCGAGCAGTGCATGGGTAGCACGTCGTCCTCGACGGGCAGCAGGTAATTCATGACGCTGAAGATGGACTTTTTGATTTCGCCGGAGTAACCGGTGCCGGCAACCAAAATCACGCGCTCCTGGAAGTTGATGACCACGGCGGCGCTGGAGTTGAGGCCCTTAATGGCGGGATCGCACTGGTAGCCGGGAGCGGCGAGCACGCAGAAGTCCGGCTCGCCGGTGCGTGCGATTTCACGGGCAAGCGGGCGGGCGAGCATCTGCTTAATAAAGAGCGCTTGGCTGGCACGCTCGCAGGCGACAAGCAGGCGACGCGTATGGTTGCGATCGGCACCGGCCATACCGCGAGTGACGAACACATCGCGCTCGTTGAGGTAGTTGACGATACCGGCCTTGATGGCCTCGTAGCTCTCGGCAGAAAGCGGGCGGTTGACGGCACCCCAGGCAATCTTGTCGTGAACATCGGGGGTGTCAACGATAAAGCGGTCATTGGGGGAACGACCAGTGCGCTCCCCCGTCTCGATCACCAGCGCGCCGTTGGATGCCATGCGGCCTTCTTCGCGGCGGATGGCGTGCTCGACGAGCTCCGCGGCGGATAGATCGACCAGCAGACGGGGCTGATTCTCGGCGGGATCTTCGACCAGCGCAATACCAAAGTTGGACAGAACTTCTGCAGGGGTAACACCAGGCATGGGGCCTCCTTTAAAAGCGCGACACGTGGACGCGGCGCGCACTTTACTCACGTAAAGCCCGTTGTACCCGATATGCAAAAACGTTTT
>CATZKS010000073.1 GCA_958421035.1 uncultured Collinsella sp.
GACCACCGAGACGCTTGTGGCCAAGACCATGTGGGCACTCGGCCAGTCACGCGATGCCACCGAAATCCAGCGCCTGTTCTACAGCCAAGTCAACCACGACCGCGTCCCGATGGCGTAATCCCTAAGGCAGCTCCACTTATCGCAGCCTTAAACGACAGGTGGTCCCCCTCGGGCCGTGCAAAAATCGGAGTATTCTGCAATTTCTCCTCCGGAGGCATAGAATCGGCCGATTATTAGACGAACTTTTAGGACGAAGGGTCCGTCTAATAAATATTTATTCCTCATTTTTATTTTGCGTGTGGATTATCTACTGTCAAAAAGGCAAAGCCAGCCGCTCGAGCTACCATCTACGGCCGAACTGGTGCTGAATACTCGCGATTTTGCACATCGCAACCAGGGGGACCCGCCCAAAGAGCGTCAAATAGCAGCGGGGAACGCCCTATTCGATACCCTCGAGAAGCTCTGACACCGTCATGCCAAGGGCGGGCGCGATCTTAAATAGAACCTTGAGCGTGAAATTTGCCGTCCCATCTTCGATTCGGTCGAGGTAGGGTCGGCTGATTCCTGTCGCCACACAAAAATCAACCTTGGAGATACCAAGGTCCCTGCGTGTCTCTTCGACCCGCCTGCCAAGAATCTGTTTCGCACGTTCGTCCATGCAGCCGAGTTTGAAATGGAGCCGAACATAAACGTAAACTATAGTTTACGTTTTGCCGAATACACAGGAGTTTTCTATGTCGGGTTCTTCGGTCCGCATGTACCGAGCCACGCTTCGCACAAACAGCGCACCGCCCAAGCTCGTCGTCGTTGAAGCAGAATGCCTTTCGCCCGATGAGCGCACAGCATTTGCATTGCTATCAAGTCGCGTCGTCGCCGTTCTGGTCCCTTGCCCGGCGCAAGGTGAACTTGCCATCCAATGCCAAGCGCACAGCTGCTCGCTCAATCAGGCTGCCGTGATCGCAACCAGCCAACGCGGTCTGCCCCTTCTCCTGGAAGCCGGTATCGCACTCGCCCTTCGCGGCGCCGGATACGAAAACGAGGCCGCCGCCGACATGGTCTTTAAACCACGATCGAGCGGCGGCCTCGCAGCAGCCATTGAATATGCGTGCAGGCTCGTTGCCTAAAAGGACAAGCTAGAAACCAAAGCCAAAGCCCGTTCCAGTAATCGCCGAATACATAAAGTAGACGTTGATTACGTTGAGGAACACGCCCGTGATGCAGCCGTTACGCAGGTAGCGCTCGCACACGATGCGCGCCATGGCGGCGGAGTCATCATTGTTTTTAGCTTGACGTCCCGCCGTAAAGTATGTCGCCACGCTCAGCAGCAGGTTGAGCACCGGCAGCGCCAGCAACTCGTAGCTCTTGCCCCAGCGCGTCACCTCGCCGGCGGCGTTAAACTTCGTTGCCACCTCGGGACCAATGTTGGGGATAACGCACGCTGCGACCACCAGCGGAATCACCGCAAGTACGAGCAGCGCAATACCCATGTAGCCAGCTTTTTTGCCGTATTTAAACATATGCGTCGCCCTTACACGTTAAAGCGGAAGTGCACGACGTCGCCATCGGCCATGACATAGTCCTTGCCCTCAATACGCAGTTTGCCGGCGGCCTTGGCGCCCTGCTCACCGCCGAGCTCGATGTAGTCGTCATAGCCAATGACCTCGGCCTTAATAAAGCCGCGCTCAAAATCGGTGTGGATGACGCCGGCGGCCTGCGGGGCGGTCGCGCCCTGACGAACCGTCCAGGCCTTGACCTCCATCTCGCCGGCCGTAAAGAACGACTGCAGACCGAGCAGCTTATAGGCCGCCTGCGCGAGCACGTCCAGACCGGGCTGCTCCAGGCCCAAGCTCTCCAGGTAGTCGGCGGCGTCCTCGGGATCGAGCTCGGAAAGCTCGGCCTCAATCTTGGCGCAGATGGGCAACGGCTTGACGCCATCGATGGGCGTCAGGTCCTCGTTGAGCATATCCTCGTCCACGTTGGCCACGTACAGAATGGGCTTCATAGTGAGCAGGAACAGGCCCTTGGCGGCGGCACGCTCCTCGTCGGTCATCTCCATGGACGCGGCTCGCTTGCCCTCGTTGAGCCAAGCGAGCAGGCGCTTGGCCACCTCGAACTTGGGCATGAGCTCTTTGTCGCGCTTGGCCTCCTTCTCGAGCTTGGGCAGCTGCTTCTCGAGCGTGCCCATGTCGGCCAGGATGAGCTCGGTCATGATGGTGTCGGCATCGCCGGCGGGATCGACAAACTCGCCCGTGCGGCCCACCTCACGCATGACGTTGGGGTCCTTAAAGTAGCGCACGACCTCGCAGATGGCGTCGGTCTCGCGGATGTTTGCCAAGAACTGGTTGCCCAGGCCCTCGCCCTCGTTGGCACCCTTCACCAGGCCAGCGATGTCGACGAACTCGACCGTCGCTGGCACAATGCGGCCGGGGTTAACGATGTCGGCGAGCTTTTGCAGGCGGCTATCGGGCACATCGACGATACCCACGTTGGGGTCGATCGTGGCAAACGGGTAGTTGGCGGCAAGGCCGGTCTTTTTGGTAAGCGCGGTGAACAGCGTCGACTTGCCCACGTTGGGCAGGCCCACGATACCGATGGAAAGGGACACGACAGCTCCTTTTGGTACAGGTACTTCAAACCTCATAAGTATAGCGCCGCCGCAGCATCCGGGCGAATCCGGACACCGCGGCGGCGCAAATGAAGCAGAGATGCGTGAGGTTCGAGACAGCAGTCCTTACTTAAGCTCGGGCCAGAAATCCTTGTTGGCCTCGATGAGCTCGTCCAGGATCTGCTTAGCAACGCTCGCTGAAGGAATGGTCTTGGAGAGCGTGAGTGCCTGCCAGAGCTTCTGGTAGCTGCCCTCGACCCAAGCCTGGACAACGAGCTTCTCGACGGAAACCTGCTGCTCCATCAGACCCTTCTGGAACTGCGGAATCGGGCCCTGGCAGATCTTCTCAAAGCCGTTGGAGCCGACGATGCAAGGCACCTCGACCATGGCCGTCGGGTCGAAGTTGGGCACAGCACCATCGTTGGGAACGATCAGCAGGAAGCGCTCGAGCGTATTCTCGGCCAGTGCGCAGGCAAGGTCGACGATGTAGTTGGCATGTACATCCGGCTCAAAGCCGCCGTCCTTGGCAGTACCCTTGGCAATGATGTCGCGGCAAGCGCCAAAGACCTTCTTCTCGCGGCCATCCATAACCTCATTGGCGCGAGTGTAGTTGGGGTCAGACGTCTCGACGACATAGTCCGGGTACAGGTAATACTTGAGGTAAGTATTGGGAATCGTCTCGGGATCGACAGCATAGACATCCTTGGCCTTGCCGAAGGTGTGAATCCAGCTCTCCTCGACATGCTGCTCCTTACCGGCCTCGTGCTCGATGCCGTCCAGGTAGCCGTTCTTAGCCATGTGCTCCTTAATCTGCGGCATGAGGTCGTTGCCCTCCTTGTCGTAGATTTTGCTCCACCAACCAAAGTGGTTGAGGCCGTAGTAGCTATACTGCAGCTCGCGACGATCCTTGATGCCGCACATACGGCTCATCTTATCCATAAGGTCGATCGGCATGTCGCAGATGTTGATGATGCGGCTGTTGGGGCGCAGCACGCGGCAGGCCTCGGCGACGATGGCCGCGGGGTTGGAGTAGTTGAGCATCCAGGCGTTGGGGCTGTACTTCTCCATGTAGTCGAGGATCTCGATGACGCCGCCGATGGAGCGCATGCCGTAGGCGATACCGCCGGCACCGCAGGTCTCTTGGCCAACGCAGCCGTACTTGAGAGGAATCTTCTCGTCGAGCTCACGCATGGCGTACAGGCCGACGCGGATGTGAGCAAGGACGAAGTCGGTCCCGGTGAATGCGGTCTCGGGGTCGGTGGTGTAGTTGAACTCAACCTCGGGAGCGTTCTCGTGGAAGTAGATCTCGCACGCCTTGGCAACAATCTCCTGGCGCTCGGCGTTGTTGTCATAGAAGGTCACCTTGTTGACCGGGAAGCGGTCGCGCTCCTCGAGCAGCATCAGGGCAATGCCCGGGGTAAAGGTGGAGCCACCGCCGGCAATGGTCACGGCATAGTTTTTCTTGGACATGATGTCCTCCTCATTCTGGCCGCTTGCTCAATCCGTCCCCGCACGCGGCCTTGCGCGGTTTGGAATTGTTACCTAGAAGTGGAGTTTTTTATCTCTAGAATCGGCCTTGCGGTGCATACCGGCTCTGCAAGGCCGATTGTTTCGATGGACGATGGTTTACAGAAGACTCTCGAACTTCAGAAGACTCTCGAACTTCTCGCGAACCTGCGGGACGGTAAGGCCGATGATGACCTGGATTGACTGACCTTGGACCACCAAGCCATGCGTACCGATCGCCTTGAAGGAAGCCTCGGGCGCAACGACGCTCTTGTCCTTGACGTTAACGCGCAGACGGGTAGCGCAGTTAGTTACATCGATGATGTTATCCGTGCCACCGAGCAGATCGAGGATCTTCTCGGCAAGCACCAAGCGCTCATCATCTTTACTCTGGGCGACCGATTTGCCAGCAGCAGCACCGCCCTGCTTTTGCTTGTAGTCGGCCTTGGACTTGAGCTCGACCTCAACATCGTCATCCTCGCGACCGGGGGTCTTAAAGTCGAACTTGACGATCAGGAAACGGAAGACCACGACCCAAAGGGCGGTAAAGCACAGACCGACAAGGATGGAGATGGCGTACTGCAGACCGTGTGCGGCCCAAAGGGGCAGCCAGTCCCACGAGAGCATCGAGATGATGCCGCCGTCGAAGATGCCCACGACGCCAAGGAGGTTTTGAGCCATGCAGCCAAGCGCTCCGAGCACGCAGTGGACGACGAACAGGCCGGGCGCGATGAACAGGAAGGTGAAGTCAAGCGGCTCGGTGATACCGCAAAGCATAGCGGTAAGGGTGACGGGAATGAGCAGAGCCTTGACGCGCTGCTTGCGCTCGGGTTTGGCGGTCATATAAAACGCAATGGCGACGCCAAGCGAGCCGAAGACCTTAGTCCAACCAGGGCAGGTATAGGCAGCCCAGGGTGCGGCATCCTTAAGAGCAATGCTCGGATCGGCAGCCAGTTGGGGCAGGATGTTGGCCCAAGCAGCAAAGATGCCGCCGTTGACCGCCGCGTTGTCGTAATAGAACGGCGTATAGATAAAGTGGTGCAGGCCTGTAGGGATCAGCACGCGCTCGAAGAAAGCAAAGACACCCACGCCAAACGTACCGGCGGAAAGGATGAATCCCTGGAAGGCAGAGATAGCAGCCTGAACATGCGGCCACACCAGGCAGGCGATAAGAGCGACCGGAACCATAACGAAGAAACCGATCATATAGATGAACACGGAGCCCGAGAACACGCCCAGCCACTCAGGAAGTTCGGTGTCGAAGTACTTGTTGTGAAGCATCGTGGCGATACCTGAAATGATAAGCGCGCCCATGATGCCCATATCAAGCGTTTTGATGCTTGCGATAGTGGCAAGACCAGTACCGCTGCCCGCCTCGACAGAGTAGTCGACCCCAAAGACAGGGCCCCACTGCCCCAAGATTGTGCTTACAAAGTAGTTGAAGGTAAGGTAGATGGCCAAAGCCTCCATGCAGCAGCGAGCGTTCTGCTTGTTCGCGAGCGAGATTGGCAACGCTACGCAAAACAGCAACGGCATCTGGTTAAAGAGCGTCCAACCACCCTGGAGCAGCACATTCCAGCAATCAAACCAAAGATGACCCGCAGTGGCCATCTCGCCAAAGATCGCCTCGGTGGTAAACAACGTACCCAGGCCGACGACGATTCCGGAAAATGCGAAAAGAATTGCAGGCGTGTACATTGCACCGCCGAAACGTTGTATCTTTTGCATCATGACGGGGAATCCCCCTCTCTTCATTCGGAGCGGCTGCGGTTTTGGCTTCACTCGAGACCGCAGACGCGCCGTTTGCGTGTACCTCGTGCAATAGGACGGGTGGGCCCGCTTCCCTGACTTCTTGCGCTTCTATTTTTATCATATCACTTATCTAGACAAGTTAATACGGTTTCCATGTTCGGTCAGCGGTCGATATTTGACGGTGAACGGTTTATTTCAAAGGTTTTGCCTGTTATTGCCTGTTTGTCTAAAACTTCTAAAACAAAATATTTATCGACTTGTCTAGATAGGCTTGTATAAGGATGTTTGCATACCTATACTTCATTACAACATTCACCGCCACGTTAAGGAGTCACCATGAAAAGCGCGGTCTTCTATGGAAAGCACGACCTCAGAGTCGAGGAATCGGCAAAGCCGGCCGTGGGCAGGCGCGACGTTCTGATCAACGTCAAAGCTTGCGGCGTCTGCGGTACCGACGTTCATATCTATGAAGGCGACAAGGGTGCAGCCGACGTTACCCCGCCTACGATCCTTGGTCATGAGTTTGCGGGCGTTGTCGAGGCCGTAGGCAGCGACGTCACCGACTTTAAACCGGGCGATCGCGTGTGCATTGACCCAAACCATCCCTGCGGCTGCTGCGAACCCTGCCGTGACGGAATCAACCACTACTGCGAGCATATGACCGGCTACGGCACCACCGTTAACGGCGGCTTTGCGGAGTACTGCTCCGTCGATATGCAGCAAGTCTACAAGTTGGGCGATCACACCAGCTTTGAGCAGGGTGCTATGACCGAGCCCGTCGCCTGCTGCCTGCACGGCATCGATATGTGCAGCATCAAGCCCGGCAGCACAGTTGTCGTTATCGGCGGCGGCATGATCGGCCTGCTCATGATGCAGCTTGCCAAAAACGCCGGCGCCACCAAAGTCGTCTTGCTCGAGCCTGTCGAGGGCAAACGCGAGGTTGCACTCAAGCTCGGCGCCGATCTGACGATCGACTCCATCCACGAGGACGTCCCGGCCCGCCTGAAGCAGGAGGGCGTCGGCAACGTCGATGTCGTTATCGAGTGTGTTGGCAAGCCCGTCACCATCGAGCAGGCCATCCAGATCGCCGGCCACAAGGCTACGGTCATGATGTTCGGCCTCACCAAGCCCGATGAGACAATCACCGTCAAGCCCTTCGAGGTCTTCCAGAAGGAGCTTGTGCTCACCTCGTCCTACATCAACCCTTATACGCAGCGTCGCGCGCTCGGGCTCATCGACTCTGGCAGGCTCGACGTATCCTCGATGGTCGCAAAGGTAGCTTCCCTCGATGAACTCGGCGCCATCCTGTCAGACCCGGCCCTGCGTGCCATGGGCAAATATATAATCGACCCCAGCAAGTAAATCGATTGACACCTGCGCGGGCGGCCCTCATCCGTCGTTCACGCGCCCAGCTCTAGGAGACCGTCATGGCGCGAGCCATCTTCCAAACTATTTATGACAACGTGAAGCAGTCGATTGACGACGGCACATACGCCTATCAGAGTTATCTGCCTTCGGAGACTGAGCTCACGCAGCTGTTTGACTGTTCACGCATGACGGTCCGTCGCGCCATCTCGATGCTTGCGGCAGATGGTTACGTGCTCCCCCAGCAAGGCAAAGGCATGCGCGTCATTCGCAACATCAGTGACGAGAAGAGTCGTGGTGGCGGCGGACTCGAGACCTTTAAGGAAATCGCGACCAGCCGAGGCTTTGAGCTCAAGACTGTCACCACCGTCTTTGAGCTCCTCGTCTGTAGCAAGGCACTCTCCGGGATTACCGGGTTTCCCGAAGGCTGTGAGCTCACACGCGCCAAACGCATTCGTTATGCAGACGGACATGCCGTGTGCTCCGACGACTCCTATTACCTAAGCTCACAGGTACCGGGGCTGACACCCGAGATTGTCAACGACTCGATCTATCGTTACCTCGAAGAAGACCTTGGCATTAAGATTGCCACGGGCAAACGCGATGTAACGATTGAGCATCCCACGCCCGAGGATGCACGCGTGCTCGATCTCGACGACTTTAACGCACTCGCCGTTGTACGCGGGCAGACCTACAACGCCGACGGTATCCTTATGGAATACACCGAGACAAAGCAGGTTCCCAGCTTCTTTTTACTCCACGAAACGGTCACCCGCCGCAATAACGGCAGCGAGACCCATCAGAGCAGTATGAGCTAACCATCTATTAGTTGCGGTGGAATAGTTCCTAGAATGGCCAGCTTAAGGGCAAAACAGGAACTATTCCACCCCAACTTTTTTGGCCGGCGGGGCAGCACCTGTCCCACCGGCCATCATTTACGCTCTTTCAGCTAGTCCGCGAGCTTCTCCACCTGATCGAGCATCTTGTCGAGCTTGGCCTTTGCTTCGGCCTTGACCTTCTCAGCTTCTTCGTGAGCCTTCGCCTTCTGGGCGGCCTTTTCCTCGGCTTCGGGATCGACGACGACCAGATTGGACGCGTCGTGCTCAACAAGCTTGAGCGCATGCTCGGGACAAACCTTGACACAGGCGCCGCAGCCTAAACAATACGTGGACTCCAACGCAAAGCGGCCGCTTCCCACCAAATCGCAGGCGAACGTGGGGCACACGTTGACGCACTCGCCGCACGACGTGCACTTGTCAAAATCGCACTCCGGCGTGCTCACCTGCATATTCTGGGCAAGCTCGGGATGGTTCTGCAGTGTCGAGAGCACCAGCTGCCGCCCATGGGTGAGCGAACGGCGACGCTTGGTCGTCGTGGTGCCGCACATGGTGTTGAGCGTACGCTCCAGCTGGGTAATCTGATGGCGATGGGCCTTGAGCTTTTGCGTCACCGAAGCCAGCGCCGCCGTCGCCGGATTGAGCTTGGTCACCGTCAGGCCCGTGGTGCGGGCAATTTTTTCCATGTACTCTTTGCGCTCGTACTCGCGGCGCTTATGGCATTTGAGGCTCTTGGGGTCGACCTCCAAGCCCATACCCGTGCCGGACCACTCCTCGGCCTTCGCAATCGCCTCGCCCAGAATGTCCTCGCCGCCGGTGTTGCGGCATTTATCGCACACGCCCAACGGCAGGTACACACTCACGTTGGGATAGTCGGCCAGTACCGAGAACCAGGTCTCGGCCGTAATATCGCCCACGCAGGCAACGACGACTTCGTTCTCGCGCGGCATGCGCTTAAGGGCACGCGTGCAGGTGACGTAGGCGGTCTCGTGGCTCGTAGCCGCCGAGACAATGTCGTCGTAGACGTTTTTGGGCGCCAAGCGCGGCGAGATGATTGCCTCGGTCGGACAGGCAGCGGAGCACAGGCCGCACTTGCGACAGGAGTCGAGGATCTCGATGGCGTCTTCCTCGACCTCGATAGCGTTGACCGGGCACACGTCCATGCACGCGGTGCAGCCGCTCTTTTCGTTTTTGCAGGTCAGGCACGGAATGGTGTTACCGCGCGGACGCTCCTTGTAGTCGGCAGGATTCCACTGCGGCGCCGACGGATCGAGTGCATCGGTCACACCGCCAAGCGGGTTTTTAAGAAAGTCGAAACCCTTGCTGATCTCGATAATGTCATCAAACAGATCGTGTTCCTGCGCCATGCGCGGCCCCTCCCTGAGCAGTGCAAACAAGCAAGAGATAATGATACGCTATCGGCCCACGCCTCGGGCAAATTACACGCGGAGCATCTTTGCAGCAAATAGCCCATGGCCTATCGCCGTCTCGATTGCACAAGGTCAATCAAGCGCCAAACTATGCCTCGCACATGAGCTGCACGAGTTTTTGTTTGGTCACCTTGGCCTGTTCGTTAGCCATATTGCGCTCGTTTCTAAAGACCGCATTTGCAACACCCTGCAGATCGGCATCGGAAATCTCGCCAAGACCCAGCTCCTCGAGCGTCGTCGGCAGACCAACGCGCTGGCAAAACTCGAGCACCTGATCAAGCTCGGGCGCACGCTCCAGGCGCAGCTGCACCACCAGGCCAAATGCCACGGCCTCACCATGCATGGCCTTGCACTCGGGCAGAATCGTCAGGCCGTTGGCGATAGCATGCGCCAACGCCAAGCCACCGCTCTCAAAGCCGACGCCCGAGAGCAGAATATTGCACTCGATCAGGCGCTCAACCGCCGGCGATATACGGCCCTTTTTGAGATCGCGCTTGGCAGCGACGCCGCACTCCATAAGCGTGTCATAGCAGGCACGAGCCGCAACCAAGGCCAAGTGTCCCGGTGCGCCACCGTGCTCGTTGGCGCCGTGCGCCGCGGCGCACGAACGCGCCTCGAAGTACGTTGCCAGCGCATCGCCCATACCAGCGACCGTCATGCGCAGCGGGGCTGACGCGACCACGTTGGTATCGACCACGACCAGGTCTGGATTCTTCTCGAGCATCAGATAGCGGTCGAACGACCCATCCTCGTGATACAGCACCGAAATCGCGCTGCACGGACCGTCCATCGAAGCCGCCGTGGGGCATACGCACAACGGCAACTCGGTATAAAACGCAACGGCCTTGGCGATATCGAGCATTTTGCCGCCGCCAATACCCACTACCATGTCGCAATACTCGGCCTGGGCTTCCTTAGCCATTTCGAAAACGGCCTCTTCCGTACACGGACCGTCATAAATCTTAAAGAACGGCTCGCTTAGATCGTCGTCCAGAAATCCATCGACGATCTGTCTGCACAGCCGATCCTCGGTGCCCTGGTCAAAC
>CATZKS010000074.1 GCA_958421035.1 uncultured Collinsella sp.
ACTTGCAGCGACGGACCTCAGGACACTCTTACACCACGTCTGCGCGCGCGACCGACGGAGCGGCCTGGAATTCATCCGTAGAGGTCTTCATTGGCTGCGCCAGGAGTGTCCCTAACTGCCGGAGGGGGTGTCTGCCGTGGCAGACACCCCCTCCGGATGTGGGAAGTTTGCGCTGCAGGTTACTTGTCGGTGCCCAGCTTGTGCGGCTTGAGAGCGAGCGCATTGACGAGTGCGTCGGTGGCAGACTTGACGGCTGCCGGCTGCGGATCGTTGACGTGATCCTCGGGGTGTACGGGCAGGTCCTTCTTGACGGCATCGTGGATCAAGTTGAGGTACTCAGTCACGCCAGTGGTCGATAGGTGCGTGCCATCGCCATCGAACAGGTCGTTGCGGTTGGCACTGTATCCGTACCAATCGATAACGCGCACGTTCTTGTAGCGCGTAGCGGCGTTGGCGATGGCCTGGTTCGTGGACCCGACCCACGGCTGCGGGCTACGTGTGTTTACAAACACGACGATACGCTGCTCGCCGGCGTCGGCCATAATCGCGTCAACCTGGGCGTCCGTTACCAAACCGTTGGTGCCCAGGGCAAAGACCACGATCTTGCCGGCAAGGTTCTGCTGGATATAGCCCTCAAATGTCGCGCGGCCCGCATCAAACTGGCGGCCCTTTTCGGCATCGATATGGCTGTGCGGGAACACGCCGTCAAAGGAATCAACGGCGCGCAGCGACACGGAGTCGCCGATCATCAACAGGTCGTAGGAGCCATCGGGGAAGCCGTCGTTGTCCTTGTCGGTGTCGTCGGCCGCTTGCTGGTCGGTGGGCGCGGTGTTTTCGGCTTCCTTGTTCAGAACTTCGGCGCCCTTGCCGCTCAGCGCAGACGTCTCGGGCACAAAGATCAGACCGCCCAGTGCAACGACCAACACGACAGCGCAGGCTGCGCAGACGGGGACGTGCGCGCGTGCCCAGTTGGCGGGCGTGGTGGTGCCATCGCGGAATTCGGCGACGGTGCGGCCGAAGGCACCCTTCCTAAATGGCGTTTCGATAAAGCGATAGGAACACTCGGCTACGGCGACCACCAGCAGCACCTGCAAAATGTACTGCCACCAGGGCGTATCGTTGATGTTGGCGACCGGGTTCATGAGCAACAGCAGCGGATAGTGCCACAGGTAGATACTGTACGAGCGCTTGCCAACCCACACGAGCGGCTCGGCGGACAGCGCGCGGGCAACCATTCCCTGGGGCTGCACACAGGCCGCGATGACCATGAGCGTGAGGATGGAGCATAACAGCGTGCCGCCGCGATACTGGAACGCGGTGTAGCCGTTGGTGAGCGCGACCATGGCGGCAAGGCCAACCAGACCCACGACGCCCAACACATCGATGGATGCGGGCGAGGACCAAAAGCGCACGAGGGCGCTCGGCTGTGCCGGGGCGGTCTCGGCTGATTCGTCGGCCTTCTCGCCAGGCTTGCCCTCGGCATTCTTGCCGTGCTTGGCGGCGCCAGCCAGGCGATTGAGCCCCAAACGATGTGCGAGACGCACCGGCGCCAGGTCGCGATCGGGGATAAAGGCCATCCAGGCACCCAGCAGCAGCGAGAACACGCGGGTGTCGGTGCCGTAGTACACGCGGCTGGGGTCGGCGGCAGGGTTGTAAAGCACCATCATGGCGAGGGCAGATACCGCGGCAAGGCCCAGAACCACGCGGCGCGTGTGGGGCTTGCTTACATGCATGGATACCATGGCAAACAGCAGTGGCGGCCAAATCAGGTAGAACTGTTCCTCGATGGCAAGCG
The DNA here is from genome assembly GCA_958421035.1 of uncultured Collinsella sp. Taxonomy (GTDB): domain Bacteria; phylum Actinomycetota; class Coriobacteriia; order Coriobacteriales; family Coriobacteriaceae; genus Collinsella. The sequence goes on from CATZKS010000074.1 coordinate 1,796, forward strand.
ACCAAAAGTGCGTGAGCGGCGAGGGGTCGCCCAGAGCATTGAAGTACGAGACGTTTTGGGCAATCTGCCACCAGTTGTTGAAGAACAGCAGCGACGGCAGGATGTCAGGGCGCATCTTGGTGAGCATCACGTGGTTAAAGATGGTACACAGCGCGCAGGTCACGAACACTACCGTTACCACGGCGGGGACCAGGCGACGGATGCGGCGAATCCAGAAGCTCTTAAGGTCGATGCGGCCGGTCTTAGCGACTTCGTTGAGCAGCAAGCGCGTGATCAGATAGCCCGAAAGCACAAAGAAGATCGTAACGCCGAGCAGGCCGCCCTGAGCCCACGTGAGGTTGAGGTGATAGAGCACCACCGCGACGACGGCGAGCGTGCGCAGACCGTCGAGGGCGGGGATATAGCGAGATTTGGGACGAGCAGGCGCCTGTTCTTTTGCGGCGCTGTTGGTGTGGGCGCCCTTGTTGGTGGGCGTTCGATGCGGGCTCGGGCCGCGTCGCGACTCGCCGGTGCGGCGGTCGGCGCGCGGGCGTTCGCGCGGCGCCTGGTTATCGGGCGCGCGGCGCGGGCCGCGTGAGCTCGATTGCGGGAATTGTTCCATAAAACATCATCCAATGACGAGAAAAATCAGCACGTATTCATTGTAGCTGCCCGCTCCTGTGAATGCTTGCTGCTGGCGCAACCTCAAGCGCGCGTTCACATCAAAGTGAACTAAAGTTATAGAGTGCGAAAGCATACGATTGACGGCCGACGGTGGGCATAAAGCCCGCAGATGAGGAGGTTTCCATGGCAGATCGCGGCATCGTTGCGGTGTTCGGCAGCATGAACATGGACCTTTCGGTGGCGTGCGAGCGCATGCCGCGCGCGGGCGAGACCGTCGGCGGTAGCGGTTTTATCACCAACGCCGGCGGCAAGGGTGCAAACCAGGCTGTCGCCGCCGCGCGCATGGGCGCGCGCACGTGCATGATCGGCGCCGTCGGGCGCGATGCCTTTGGCGACGCACTGGTGGCGGGGCTTCAAGATGCTGGCGTGGGCGTTGAGTTTGTGGCGCGTCGCGACGACGTGGAGACGGGCACGGCGACCATCATTCGCTGCGAGAGCGACAACCGCATCGTGCTGTCGCCGGGCGCCAACCATGCGCTTGCGGGCGCGGACGTTGCCTGCGCGCTGAGGCGTCTGGTGGCCCATGAGCTCGACGGCGACGCCAGCGAGATTGCCCCGGCTGCCGGAAGCGTCTTTATCGCCCAGGGTGAATGTGACCTTGCAGCGACGGCCGAGGCGCTTGTTTGCGCTCACGGGCTGGGGTTCTATACGGTCTTTAATCCGGCGCCTGCCTGCGAGCTGCCTGCGGAGGTCTGGCCTGCGGTCGACCTGGTCTGTCCCAACGAGACCGAGTGCCAGGTTCTGACGGGCATTCTGCCCACGGATGATGTGAGTTGCGTCGCCGCGCTCAATGCGCTGCTCGACAAGGGCGCCGGCGCTGCGGTCATCACGTTGGGCGGTGCCGGCTCGGTTACGCTCGGCGATGGCGGTGAGCTGCTGCGCATGCCGGCACTTTCGAGTACGGTAGTCGATACCACGGCCGCCGGCGATACGTTTATCGGCGCGTTGGCGGCGGCTCGCCTAGAGGGCCTGCCGCTCTTTGAGTGCATGGCCGCGGGCGCTCGCGCCTCGGCGGTGACGGTGTCGCGCCTGGGCGCTCAGCAATCAATTCCCACGCGTGCGGAAGTCGAGCACAAGTTTGGTTTAGACGGTTTGGATGTAGACGGAGAAGCGGAGTAGAACAATGGCAACCAAGAAGCTGATCCTTGATCTGGATATGGGTGTGGATGATGCGATGGCGCTTGCCTATGCCATCGCGAGCCCCGAGGTGGAGCTCGTCGGCATCACCACGTGCTTTGGCAACGTGCGCGTCGAGCAGTCGGCGCACAACTGCTTGGCGGTGCTCGACCTGTTGGGTCGTCCCGAGGTGCCGGTGTACCTGGGCGCCGATCGTCCCGTGAAGGCGACCGAACCCTACACGCCGCCGGCGTCCACCACGCTTATCCACGGCAAGAACGGCATCGGCGGCGCAAGCGTGCCCGCCTCGCCGTACGAGCCGGTGGGCGCGACGTCGGCCGATGGCAATGCGGCGGTCGATTACCTGATTGATGCCGCGCGTACCTATGGTCCCGACTTGGTCTATGTGGCGACCGGTCCGCTCTCCAACCTGGCGCTCGCCCTTGAGCGCGACGCGGCGGCGATGATGTCTATCGGCCGCGTGGTGGTGATGGGTGGCGCCCTGACCGTGCCCGGCAACGTGAGCGCCGGTGCCGAGGCCAACATGGCGAGCGACCCCGAGGCCGCTGACGCCGTGCTGCGCTCGGGCCGCAAACTCACCATGGTTGGTCTTGACGTGACGCATCGCGTGGTGCTGACGCGCCGCGACATTGCCGGTTGGACGGGCTCGGGCACCATGGCGGGCTGCGCATTTGCGAGTATGGTCGAGCACTACATTGGCTCGTACGAGATGAACGCCCCTTACCTGGGCGGCTGCGCGCTGCACGATCCGCTTGCCGTTGCCGTGGCGATTGATCCCACGCTCGTGGGCGCACTTGGTTGCAACTTGCGCGTCGACCTGCTCGGCGAGTATCGCGGCCGCACTATCTGCGACGAGCATCGCCTATCCGACCCCGACAAGAGCGCGCTTGTGGCACTCACCGTGGACGCCCCGCGCTTTCTGTCCGAGTTCAAGACACGTATGGCCCGTGTCCTTGGCTGATCCGCAAGATTGAGACGGCCTCCCAATCGTTTCAACGCTTCCAAAACCGTTCACGGACGATATGCTACCGTTGGTCGGCTGTGGACGGTGCTCCCCGCGAAGATATGGGCTATCATTCTTTGCTGCGCGGATTGTTACTTCTAGGGAGGCATGCCCGCGCCTCGATACAACGGATTGTTACTGGTAAGGCATGACCGCGATAGCTCGGCTATTTGCAGTCATGCCTTTTCTTTTTGATAATTCCGAAAGGAGGTTCAATAATGCTTGCGATTAAAAAGCTCAACAACAATGCCGTTCTTTGCCGCGACGGGCAGGGGCGCGACGTGATCGCCATGGGCAGGGGCGTCGGGTTTGGGGGAGAATTTCCCCGCGAGCTGCCGCTCTCTAAGATTGAGCATACGTTTTATGACATCGACCCCAAAGGGCAGGACGTCATGCGCGACCTTCCTTCTGAGATCGTGATGTTCACGGCCAAGGTGATGGACATCGTCGCCAACGAACTGCCCTACGACCTCTCGACCAATGCGACGCTGTTCATGGCTGATCACCTGTCGTTTGCCGTTGCGCGAGCCCAAAAGGGGGTCCGCATCGCGATGCCTCTTGCCTATGAAGTGCGGGAGACGTATCCGAAGGAATACAAGGCTGCCCAGTTTATCGTCATGCGACTCGAGAAGGAGCTCGGAGAGCGGCTTCCCAAGGATGAGATTGCCAGTATTGCGATGAATCTCGTGAACGCACGGGTTGTTGAAGCCGTCAAAGCCACGGCCGAGCCCGCAAAGCAGTTCGACGATATGCTCGAGGACGTTATCGAGATTCTCGAAAGCGATTTCCGCATTATTGTCGACCGCGATTCCTTTGATTTCACCCGCTTCGCCACGCATCTGCGGTACCTGTTCAAGCGCATTCAAGCCGGCGAGTCGCTGAACAGCGCCAACATGCAGATGTACAAGAACTTTCGTGAGGAGTTTCCGCAGTTGGCAGAGTGCGTGAAGCATATCGGTTCCTATTGTCGTGAAACGTGGGACGCCACGCTCTCCGAGGAGGAACTCTATCTGATGATCCATCTCAACCGGATCATCTCCAAAAAAGGATTGTAACCCGTAGCCATTCGGGGCATGACCTTTGCCGATTCGAACAGTAAGCCAAGATTGTGCAAAGGAGCCAATGATGGCAAATTACAAAAAGGTGGCAGAGCAGATTCTCTCCACTGTGGGCGGGGCGGAAAACGTGGCTTCGGTTACGCATTGCATGACGCGCCTGCGCTTCAACCTCAAGGATGAAAGCCTCTCGAATGATGAGAAGCTTGAGGACATCTCGTCTATCATCAGCGTCGTGCACGCCGGAGGGCAGGTGCAGCTGGTGGTCGGGCCCACGGTCGACAAGGTCTACGACGAGGTTTGTAAGCAGGGCGGATTCGAGGTCACGGTATCGATTGACGAGGAACTCGATGGCCCTCAGCTTAGCTGGAAGGAGCGCTTGGCGCCTAAGCACCTCTTCAATCAGCTGCTCGATGCCGTGAGCGGCGCTATCACCCCGATCCTTCCGATCTTTTGTGTCGCCGGTATCTTCAAGATGCTCGTTATTCTGTTTGGGCCCGAAGGCGCCGGTTTTATGTCCGAAACGAGCGACCTGTATCGGATCCTTTCCCTGGTGGGCGATGCGGCGTATTACTACTTCCCGGTGTTTGCCGCCTATAGCTCGGCTAAGAAGTTCAAAACGAGTCCTGTGCTGGCACTGCTCATCGCTGTTGTGATGATTTATCCCGACATGCTCGCTATTGTTGAGGACGGAAAGCCTTTCAGCGTCTTCGGCATCCCCATGCAGCTCGTCAACTACACCCAGGCTGTTCTTCCGGTCATCTTGATCACCTGGGCCCAGTCCTATGTTGAGCGCTTCTTTAAGAAGATCTCGCCTGATATGTTGCGCATTCTGATCGTACCCGTGGGTACGGTGCTCGTGATGTTGCCGGTCGCGCTGTGCCTCTGCGGCCCTGCCGTCCAATTTGTCATGGGCCTTGTGGCCGATTTCATCATTTGGCTCGCCTCTGTTGCCGGTCCCGCTGCGACCGCGGTTATCGGCGCATTCTGGAATCTGATCATCGCCACCGGCATGCACGTGCCGATCTATACCGCCATATTGCCCGCCGCGCTCCAGAACGGTTACGACGCCATCTTATACCCCGGCACCGCGGTTGTAGCCTACACCACGCTTGCCATCGCGCTCGCCTATGGCCTGCGCGCTAAGGACAAGGAGAGTCGAGCCACGGGCTGGAACTTGTTCATCACCTATGCCTTCGGTCGCGTGAGTGAGCCCATCATCTACGGCATCCTGTTTCGCGACAAGAAGGCTCTTGCCTGGAACATGATTGGTGGTGCTGTCGGTGGTCTGCTGGTAAGCCTTCTTCATGCCAACGTCTATATCTTCACTGGCGTTGGTTTCCCATGGATGAACGTGCTCATGTTTGCTCAGGATATCATCCCTGGCACCATCGGGTGTCTTGCTGGCGGTGCCGTGACGTTTGCGTTGGCGATGATTTTTGGATTTGAAGGACAGGAGAAGATGCCGTTGAAGTCCAAGAGCGGCGATTCTGAGGCCGTTGAATCCGTCGAGGCATAAGAGGCTACTACACAAATATGCTCCCCAGCCGTTGCGCGGTCCGACCCCTTGGCCGCGCAACGGTACTGTGCTGTTGCGCGGCACTTGCCGAGTCCGTTGCGTTCGACAGTGTGGGCCGGGAATTTGATAGAAAGGACGACACCATAATGTTTAGAGAAGATTTTTTATGGGGCGGGGCTCTGGCTGCAAACCAGTGCGAGGGAGGATGGAACGAAGGCGGTCGCGGTTTAGCCAATTCCGACATGCTGCCGTTTGGCGATCAACGCATGGACGTCATGCGGGGAGACCTTGATCCGCGTGCGTTGGCACCCGACAGCTTCTATCCCGCTCGCAAGGGCATTGATTTTTACCATAGGTACAAGCAGGATATTGAACTGTTTGCCCAGATGGGTTTTAAATGCCTGCGCTTATCAATCGCCTGGAGCCGCATTTTTCCCAAAGGAGACGAAGCCGAGCCCAATGAAGAAGGCCTTGCCTTTTACGAGGATGTTTTTAGGACGTGCCGCGCGCATGACATTGAGCCTTTGGTGACGCTCAACCACTATGATGTTCCCATGCATCTCGTCGATGCGTATGGCGGATGGCGCGATCGCAGGTTGGTCGACCTGTTCGAGCGATATTTGCGTACCGTGTTCGAGCGCTATCGGGGATTGGTCAATTATTGGCTGACCTTTAACGAGATCAACATCATGACGCAGGCGTGCTTTATGGCGGCGGGGATCATCTTCGAGCAAGGGGAGAATCGCTATGCAACGGTTCACACGGCCGTGCACCATGTATTGGTTGCGAGCGCCCGTGCGGTCGGGGCGTGTCATGAACTGTGCCCTGGGGCGAAGATCGGTTGCATGCTCAACGCAGGTGTCTTCTATCCGGCTACATGTGATCCGGACGATGTGCTGGCTGCGCAGGCTGAGAATCGCAGCCATTACATGTTTACCGACGTCCAGGTGCGCGGTGCGTACCCGAGCTATGTTCTCAAGGAATACGCCCGCCATGGTTTTGAGGTGCCCTATCGGGATGATGACCGCGAAGTACTGGCTGCAAACCTGGTCGATTTCGTCTCGTTTTCGTATTACTCGACGCGCGTCGCAAAAGCGCATGCGGAAGGTCAGTTCGATTCGAACCTTCTTCGATCGGCGCCTAATCCGTATCTAAAACAGGAGCCTTGGGGGAGGTTTATCGACCCCAAAGGGCTGCGCGTCACCATGAATGAAATCTGGGATCGCTATCAAAAGCCGCTGTTCATCGTCGAAAACGGTTTGGGTGCTCCTGATGTGCCGGAAGATTCGGGTGAAATAGAAGACGACTATCGAGTTGAATACCTGCGGGCCCACATCGAGGCGATGAGGGAGACCGTCGAGCTCGACGGGGTGGAACTCATGGGATATACCTGTTGGGGCCCGATCGATTTGGTTTCGGTCGCCACAGGACAGATGCGTAAGCGCTACGGGTTTATCTATGTCGATCGAGACGATAGCGGTGCGGGCTCGTTTGAGAGACGTAAAAAGAAAAGCTTCGAATGGTACCGACGCGTAATAGCAAGCAATGGCGAAGACCTTGCGTAATAACGTTAAGATGGACAAATGCGCCCGTTGGGGGAATAGTCGTGCCGCTTCGCTTGACAACAGGCTAAACTAGCTAATAAACATTTACTATTCTGTTTAGATTGAATTTGCGGTCGTTTAGTTACCGAGTCATCGAGTCGCGATGCTCCGCCACGACCGTTGCTAGGGGGAACAATGGCCAAAGCAAGTGTCCGCGAGATCAGCCGCATCACCGGCTTTTCGCCCGCGACCGTATCGAACGCGCTCAATCGCAAGCGCAGCGTGAGCGAGGAGACCGCCAAGGTCATCCTTGAATGCGCGCAGTCGCTCGGCTACCAGCAGTCGACGCAACTCGAGAGCATCCAGTTTGTTCTCGCGCGCAAGACGGGCGCCATTTTGGACGAAAGTACCTTTCACCCTGCGGTCATCGAGGGCGTGGAGCGCCAGGCGCGTCGTCACGGCATGAGCACGAGCTTTGTCTCGCTCGACTTTAGCGACCTGGACGCCGTGCGCCCGCAGGTCGAGGGCCTTATCGCCGATCCGTCAGCCGCTATCGTGCTGATGGGTACCGAGCTGGGCGAGGAGGACTACGCCCTGTTTGCCAACGCTGCTGCCCACCTGATCGTGCTCGATGGCTGGAGCGATCGCCAGTACTTCGATGCCGTGGTCATCGCCAATACCGATTCGGTGCTGCGCGCCGTTGACCATCTTATCGAGAAAGGTCACAAGCAGATTGGCTATCTAGCGGGCGACCTGCGTATCCGCAACTTTAAGGACCGTGAGCGCGGCTACCGTCAAGCGCTTGAGGATGCGGGCCTTGAGCCCAATCCGGCATGGCATGTCACCCTGGGCACCACACTCGAGGGCGCTTATCACGACATGGGTGCCTGGCTCGACACCGTCTCGCGCGACGACCTGCCGACGGCCTTCTTTGCCGAAAACGACGTACTCGCCGTTGGTGCCATGCGTGCCCTCAACGAGCATGGCGTGCGCGTGCCCGACGATGTGTCGATGATCGGCTTCGACGACCTGTCCGTGGGCGCGTTCTCCAATCCGCCGCTCACCACGGTGCATGTTCCCAAGCACGAGGTGGGCGAGATCGCGGTGCGCCGTCTGGTGGGCAACATCCGCAATCCCAAGAGCTATACCTGCAAGACGGCCGTCTCGACCTACTTTGTCGAGCGCCAGAGCGTGCGCGAGATCTAGTCGGAACGGCGCCAGACCCCAGAGCGGAAAAGTCCTTCTAGATTACCTAGAATGATTTTTCTGGGACGGGGATTTAAAACTCATTGATCCCCGTCCCGGGTAGCTCATTTGGGACGGGGCTTTTTTGGCTGGTATGATTGGTGCGACCATTCGAATCAGCTAAAAGAGCCCGTCCCAAATTGACTACCGAGAGGATCTGCCATGGAGCGCATCGCGAGTTTTTCCGTTGACCATCTGCTGCTTGAACCCGGCGTGTATGTGAGCCGCATCGACCGCGATCCGGCGACCGGCGCCGCCGTCACCACCTTTGACCTGCGCCTGACCACGCCCAACAAGGAGCCGGTCA
>CATZKS010000075.1 GCA_958421035.1 uncultured Collinsella sp.
CCTGCAGGACGGTGCCACGAGTCGATTGTTTGACGACCTGATCACGACCGACCCCCAAAGCTATGCCCTCTCGCTATGGCGGCGCTACGCCATTACGCAAAATGCCGAGCGCATGCACGCGAGCATCGTCGGCATCCTTGCCGAAAAGGTCATGTGTCTGGGATTCGACGGTGCGGCACAGCTCTATCGTGAGTGTCATCAGGTGGACTTCGCTTCCATGGGACACACCCCCTGCGCCCTGTTTGTAACCGTGAGCGATATTGACCGCAATCTCGATCCGCTGACCGGCCTCTTTATTTCGCAGGCGTTTATGGGCCTCATTCGTGAGGCCGATAGGCAGCCCGACGGCAGCCTGCCCGTGCCCGTGCGCTTTATGCTCGATGACTTCGCAAATCTGCAGATCCCCCAGATCGACAACGTGCTCTCGATTATCCGAAGCCGCAACATCTGGGCAACGCTGCTGCTGCAGTCGACCAACCAGCTCGATGCGCTCTATGGCGAGGCACGCGCACGCTCCATCATGGGCAACTGCGACACGCATCTGGTGCTGGCGTTCCAGGATCCCGAGAGTGCCCGGGTGTTTTCCGACCGCGCCGACGCGCTGCCCAGCACGCTCATGGCGACGCCGATTGATCGCTCGTGGCTCTTTGTACGCGGTCGCACTCCCGAACAGGTCGAGCGCTTTAGGCTCGAAGACCATCCGCTCTACGGGGAGCTGCCCGAGGCGCAGCGAGGCCATGCGGAGGCCGAGATCTAGGCGCAGGGTTCTCGCAGCGCGCGGCGCCCCGGCGATGTTCCACAAAGGCCGTGCGCCCCGGGACCACGGCAAAGCAAAGGGGCCCGCATCCGATAGGATACGGGCCCCTGACTATAAGGCGCGATGCGTTAACAGCAGCGACTACTTGCGATGCGCGCGGTAGAACTCGATGAGCGCCTGGGTCGAAGCGTCCTGCTCGGCCTTGGCGGCGTCGTCGTGGAAGGCCGGGGTAATCTGCTTGGCAAGCTGCTTGCCCAGCTCGACGCCCCACTGGTCGTAGGAGTCGATGCCCCAGACCGTGCCCTCGACAAACGTGATGTGCTCGTACAGGGCGATGAGCTCGCCGAGCGCGAACGGGGTCAACGTGTCGCCGAAGATCGAGGTCGTCGGACGGTTGCCCTCAAAGCAGCGGGCCGGGACGATCTGCTCGGGCGTGCCCTCGGCGCGCACCTCATCGGCCGTCTTACCAAAGGCGAGTGCCTTGGTCTGGGCCAGGAAGTTGCCCAAGAACAGCTCATGCACGTCCTGACCGCTATCGGTCGCAGGGTTGGCGGTATTGGCAAAGGCGATGAAATCGGCCGGAACCACCACGGTGCCCTGGTGCAGCAGCTGGTAGAAGGCATGCTGGCCGTTGGTGCCGGGCTCGCCCCAGAAGATCTCACCGGTGTCGGAGGTCACGGCGCTGCCGTCCCAGCGGACGTGCTTGCCGTTGGACTCCATGGTGAGCTGCTGCAGGTAGGCCGGGAAACGGTGCAGATACTGGCAGTACGGCAGCACGGCGTGGCTCTTGGAACCGAAGAAGTTGACGTACCAAACGTTGAGCAGGCCCATCAGCGCGACGGCGTTGTTCTCGAGCGGGGTGTTGCAGAAGTACTCGTCGATGGCGTGGAAGCCCTCAAGGAACTGCTGGAAGCGCTCGGGGCCAAGCACGACGATCAGCGACAGGCCCACGGCGGAATCGACGGAGTAGCGGCCGCCGACCCAGTTCCAGAAACCGAAGGCGTTGGCGGGGTCGATACCGAAGGCCTCAACCTTCTCGAGTGCGGTGGAAACGGCGACGAAGTGCTTTGCCACGGCCTCGGCGTTCTGCTCATCGGAGCCATCGATAGCGCCCTGAGCCTTGAGCTGCTCGAGCATCCAGGTCTTGACCTCGCGGGCGTTGGTGAGGGTCTCGAGCGTGGTGAAGGTCTTGGAGACGATGATCACGAGCGTGGTCTCGGGATCCAGGCCCTTAAGCTTCTCGGCCTGGTCGTTGGGATCGATGTTGGAGATATAGCGGCAGTCGATACCGGCGTCGGCATAGGGACGCAGAGCCTCGTAAGCCATGACCGGGCCCAGATCGGAACCGCCGATGCCGATGGACACCAGGTGCTCGATCTTCTTGCCGGTAACGCCCTTCCACTCACCGGAGCGCACGCGCTCGGCGAAGGCATACATGCGATCGAGGACCTCGTGCACGTCAGCGACAACGTCCTGGCCGTCGACGATGAGCTGGCCCTTCTCGGTTGCGGGGCGGCGAAGCGCGGTGTGCAGGACGGCGCGGTCCTCGGTGGTGTTGATGTGCTCGCCGGAGAACATGGCGTCGCGGCGCTCCTCGAGCTTCACCTCGCGGGCAAGATCGCACAGCAGCTTGACGGTCTCATCGGTCACCAGGTTCTTGGACAGATCGAAGTGCAGGTCACCAGCGTCAAAGCTCAGCTTGTTCACACGCTCGGGATCGGCAGCGAACCAGGCCTTGAGGTCGATGCCCTCGGCCTCGAGCTTCTCCTGATGGGCCTCGAGCGCCTTCCAAGCGGCGGTCGACGTAGCGTCGATAGGTGCGGCAACAGTTGCCATAGAGTCCTCCTCAGCATACGGGCACACACCTCCATGCGCCCGGATAATCAGATGCCCCTATTCTAGCGCAGGTCAAGACTACAATCAGCGAGCGTTGCTAATCCGCCCCCAAACGGCAGCCGACCAAAAAGGGACAGGTTAATTATGGCAGGTCAAACGCTTTACCTACCAAAATTAACCTGTCCCTTCCTGGCAGATATTAGGCCGCAGCGCAGACGCTACCGAGCAACTCACGCAAAGGAGACCCGATGCCCTCCAGCAGTTCGGGCGCGATAATGGCAAAAACGGGAACCTCGCCGGTGCCCACGACAGCAGGCACCTTGCCCTCCGAGACAATGCATCCATAAGGCACAAAGCCGTCTTCGCCGGCATCGAGCGCCGCCATGCGACGCGCGAGCTCGCGCGCAAAGCCGGCAGTATCGGCATCGCCAATCGCCAGGACAAAGTCCACGCCTTCGTCGGTCGCCAGGGCTACGGCCTCATCGACCAAATCGTCTCCCCCGTCGCCCCCGACCAAGCCGCAGCGAAAAAGCACGCGTTCGAGCAGAGCTCGATCAAGCGAGCCGAGCGCCGCCGAGACGAGCTCATCGTGCGTATGTTTGTCACCGCCCAACACGACCAGCGCCTTGGTGCCACCGTAGTGAGCGACCAATCGTCCGCACCAGCGAGCCACGTCTCCATCCGCAACAAGGCGCGTCGGCATACCAAACCCATAATTGACCATCTTTTCCACAACCCTTCCGTGCGTATAGGCGGTATCGATCGTTAGGCTCATGCTACGAAGCGAGCTTTTCCGAGCTGTTTCGCGCTCTTTAGGGCTGCGTTAAAAACCCGATGCAGCCGCACGACCATACCCGCCAAAAAGGGACAGGTTTTGACGGTGTCTGGTCGAGCGGGTATTATCGAACAGGTATTCGATAAGAACATGTGTTTGATGGGAGGACGCGTGGCGCACGAGCAGCACACCTACATCTGCATCGACCTCAAGACGTTTTATGCCAGCGTCGAGTGCGTGGACCGCGGGCTCGATCCACTCACCACCAACCTGGTCGTTGCCGACGAATCACGCGGACGCACGACCATCTGCCTCGCCATCACACAGGCCATGAAGGACTTAGGGATTCACAATCGCTGCCGTCTGTTTGAGATTCCCGACGGCATCGACTACATCAAAGCCGTACCGCGCATGCAGCACTACATGGAAGTGTCGGCGCAAATCTACGGCATCTATCTGGAATACGTGAGCCCGCAAGACATTCACGTCTATTCAATCGACGAATGCTTTATCGACGTGACGCCCTATCTAGACCTCTACCATACCAATGCCAAAGGCTTTGCCTGCATGTTGCGCGATGAGGTCCTCGCGCGCACCGGCATCACGGCGACGGTCGGCATCGGCCCCAACCTATTCCAGGCCAAGGTAGCGCTCGATATCACCGCCAAGCACGTACCCAGCCGCATCGGCATACTCGACGACGAGACCTTTCGCAAAGAGATCTGGCCCCATCGTCCCATCACCGATATCTGGGGCATCGGCCCCGGCGTGGCAGCACGACTCGAAAAGTATGGCGTCTACGACCTGATGGGTGTCGCCGCACTCGACGAGAACCTGCTCTACGACGAGCTCGGCGTCAATGCCGAATATCTCATCGACCACGCCTTTGGGCGCGAGCCGACAACCATCGCCGATATCCAAGCCTATCGCCCACAAGCAACTTCGACCACCACAGGACAGGTGCTCTCGAAGGGCTATGCCTACGAGCAGGCCTACACCGTCTTGCGCGAGATGGTCGACAGTGCCGTGCTGGACTTGGTCGATAAGCACGTGGTCTGCGACAGCATCTCGCTCTTTGTGGGCTACGCGAGCGAGCGCGCCGACATCCGCAGGCTTGATGCCAGCGGTACTGCACAATATGTGGACGGATGCGGACACCTGCGCTCGAGTACGTCGAGCATCGAACCCACCGCAACCGCCGGCCCCGAGCTCGCACCCCGTGCGCCCAAGCCCGTCCAGTGCGATGACGAAAGGCGTCGCCTGGTGCGCGAAGCGCAGGCAATCGATGGCATCTTTGCGGGAGAGCATGGCGGCAAACCGCGTGGTGGCTATGCCGCGCTCTTTGCGCACTCCAACGCCTCGCGCAAGCTGCCCGAGCGCACCAATTCGTTTAAGAAGATCATGGGCTATTTCGATGACCTTTGGGCGCAAACGGTCGACCCTAAACGACCGGTCAAGCGAATCAACCTGGGCTTTGGCAACCTCATGCCCGAGGAATTTGCCACTATCGATCTGTTTAGCGATGTCGAGGCCGATGAGCGCGAGCGCGACCTGGCGCGCGCCGTCCTGGCCGTGAAAGGCAAGTACGGCAAGAACGCGCTGGTCAAGGGATTAAGCTTTACCGCCGGCGCCACCGCGCGCGAACGCAACGACCAAGTTGGAGGACACCGTGCCTAAACCCAAACAACAGCCCGTGCGCCCGCCGACCGCCTTCGAGCGCCTGGCGGACCCCGAGGGCAGACGCCGCGCCGCCGACCCCAACCTCACAGCCAACGGTGCCGTGCGCGCCAACCGCGCCGCACAGTTTATGCCCTTTGCCGCCCTCACGGGATACTACGAACTCGTGCGCAAGCAGGAAATCACCGTCGAGCCAAAACGTGAACTCACGGAAGAAAAAGCCCTCGTGCTTTCTAAAAAGCTCGAGGGTCTCAAACGTGGCGACCTGGTCCGCGTCACCTATTACGATACGTACGGCTATCGCTCCCGCACCGGCATTCTCGACGAGGTACTCCCCGCCTTCAGGCTCCTCAAGCTCAAAGATATCGCCATCGACTTCGACGATATCCAAGACATCGAGCTGCGCGGACGAGCCTAGACAAGGAAATGCATCCAAGACGGCGCTTACAGCGTCATGACGTAGTAGCCTGCGTCTTTCACGGCCGTCTCGAGGACACCGCGATCAACCGGCTGCTTAGAGCGCACGCGTGCCGTGTGGTCCGCATACGTCACCGTTGCCCACACGCCATCCAGTGCATTGAGGGCATTGGCTACGTTCTGAGCGCAGCCGTCACAGCTCATGCCGCCGATGAGCAGCTCATCGCTATAGGGGTAGTGTGACGCATCGGTATCCACCACAACAACCTTTTTGGCCTTCTTACCGCTCGCGCCATCGCTGCAGCAACTCTTCCCGTGTGTCGAAGCGGCAATACGACGCAGTCCAAAAAACATGCCGACGGCAATGACGGCCAGCACGATGAGATTCGCAGGGTTGAGCAAGTCACTCATGCGTTCCCCTTTCAAGTAGCCCTATCTAGATACCCCCATGGGGTGTCCCCATCTTAACCCAAAATCATGTCCGTTCGGTCAATTAGTTTCCCGCTTCAAACTTTTTTGTTGACCATGGCTTACTTTCGTGTATAAGTTTTCCTAGGCTAACAAGTGAGGGCTCGAAAGGGGCAACGTGACTCGAACCATTGACATCCCAACATACCAAACGGCTGTCGTGCGCAACTGCTCCCCCACGCTCGCAGGTATCAAGCCGGCTTCGCTCTTTACCTATCCCGGCGTTTACGCCAACCAAAACGGAAAACTCGGCGTCGCTCAAATCGAAAAGCGACGCTCTCGCCTGCTCGCCGTCATAGCCCAATGCAACCGCGAGCTCCAGCCGCTCGGGATCCATATGAGCGTTTTGGTCTGGCGCCCCTGCGGAGCGCTCATCTATGTGTACCGCCCTGCGGACCTCATGCGATACCTCTCCGACCCCCGCGCCACGACGGCGCTTGTCGCCGAAGGTTACGATGTCCACAACCTGCCCGCATCCCTGGTGCATCTCGCCGCGCGCATCACGCTGGCAAGCAGCAATGCCGCAGAAAGGGCCTATGACGGCAGTGTCTGCGCACTCGCGCGAAATAGGCACTGCGATACGGGGTGCATGTGCGAGTTCCCCCACGAAATTGGCTATTTTTTGGGCTATCCCTACGAAGATGTCCATCAGTTTATCGTCCAGCACGGCGAAAACTATAAGGTCTTTGGCGCCTGGAAGGTATACACAAACGTCGAACAGGCGCTCACGACCTTCGATTCCTATCGTGCATGCACGCAATACCTTACCTACATCTATCAGCAGGGCTGCAGCTTGGCGCAACTTGCCCAGGCAACCCGATAGAACATAGAAGCCGCGGCAAGCTGCCGCACAACTGAAAGGACTCAACATGAGCAAGATCGCCGTCGTCTACTGGAGCGGCACGGGCAACACCGAGGCCATGGCAAACCTCGTCGCCGAAGGCGCCACGTCCGTGGGTGCCGAGGCAGAGGTCATCTCCTGCGCCGACTTCTCCGCAGACAAGGCCGAAGGCTATGACGCCATCGCCTTCGGCTGCCCCGCCATGGGCTCCGAGGAACTCGAGTACGATGAGTTCCAGCCGATGTGGGACGAGGTCAAGGAGACTCTCGGCGACAAGAAGGTCGTCCTCTTTGGCTCCTATTCATGGGCCGAGGGCGAGTGGATGGACAACTGGAAGGCCGACGCCGACGATGCCGGCGTCAACGTCGTGGACTCCACCATCTGCTACGACGCGCCCGACGACGAGGGCGAGACCGCTTGCAAGGCCCTCGGAGCCGAGCTCGCGTAACGAACCTAGGGCTTCCAAAAGAGCCTGCATCAAAGCACATCCCCATCCCTACAAAAGAGCGGGGGCTGGATTCAAGTCCAGCCCCCGCTCTTTTGTAACGGCAGTTACATCAACCGGCTACGAGATATTGCCCAAGAACGCCTTGGTGCGCTCGCTCTTAGGATGGTCGAAGACCTCGCTCGGCGTACCCTCTTCCACAATGACGCCACCGTCCATAAAGACGACGCGGTCGGCGACATCGCGGGCAAAGCCCATCTCGTGCGTCACGACGATCATGGTCATACCGTCGTGCGCCAGGTCGCGCATGACGCCCAGGACGTCGCGCACGAGCTCAGGGTCGAGCGCCGAGGTGGCCTCGTCAAAGAGCATGACGTGCGGGTTCATCGACAGGGCGCGGGCGATGGCAACGCGCTGCTGCTGGCCGCCCGAAAGCTGACTCGGCATAAAATCGATGCGCTCAGCAAGACCGACCTTGGTCAGCTCCTCGACGGCGATCTTCTCGGCCTCTTCCTTGCTGCGCTTGAGCACCTTTTGTTGCGCAAGCATGACGTTCTTTTTGACCGACAGGTGCGGGAACAAATTGAACTGCTGGAACACCATACCCAGATGCGTACGCACTTTGTTGAGGTCGACACCCTTGGCGCACACATCCACGCCCTCAACGATAATCGAGCCACTCGTGGGATGCTCCAGACGATTGATGCAGCGAAGCATCGTCGACTTGCCCGAGCCCGAGGGGCCCAAGACCACAACGACCTCACCCTTGTGCACATCCAGATCGATATCGCGCAGGACCACGTTGTCGCCAAAGGCCTTCTGGAGGTTCTTGATACTGACGACGACCTCGTTCGAGTTATTGGTTTCGCTCATGATAGGACCTCCTTACAGACCGGCGATGTGATCGGCAGGCGTCGCGACAACCTGTCCGGCGCTCTTGGCGGGACGCTTCTTCTTGGTCTCGGCCGTGCCCAAAAGCCTCGCCTCAAGACCGCTCACCAAGCGAGCGAGCGGCAGGGTGATGACCAGATAGAACAGGGCGGCAACCACATACGGCGTGATGGAGCCCGTCGTGGCCACGATGGTACGGGCGTTCATGACGATCTCGACCACACCCACGGCGGCAAGCAGCGACGTATCCTTGTAAAGCAAGATAAACTCGCTGGTCAGCGTAGGCAAAACATTGCGGAATGTCTGCGGAATCATAACGTAGAGCAGCGTCTGGAAGGCATTCATGCCCAGAGAGCGAGCAGCCTCGTTTTGGCCCTTGGGGATCGATTGAATACCGGCACGGAAGATCTCGCACAGGTACGCAGACGAGTTCATGGCCATGACGATAACGCCCAAGACATAGTCGTCCACCTTGACGCCGGCCAACGGCAGACCGAAGAACGCGATATAGATCTGCAGGAACGCCGGCGTACCGCGAATGATATTCACGTAGATGCCGGCGAGGCAACGCAGGATGCGCGACTTGGAGATGCGCATGAGCGACAGGGCAAAACCGAAGGGAATTGCCAGCGGAAACGCCACAAGCACGATCGAAAGCGACATAAGGAAGCCCTTAAAGACGATCGGCAGGCTTTGGACCAAAATGACCGGGTTCAAGAACAGGCGCAGGAACATATTGGAGTTCCAGGCCTCGACCCACGGCTGCTCCTTAAGATCGGCCAGGAAGTTATCGAAGGCCGTCACGCCCTTGATCTCGACGGAAGGAATTTTTGAAATCTTCTTGGTCGAACCGTCGGCGAGCGTATAGGTGCCGCTAAAGGCCTCATCGCCGCCCTCAACGGGAAACGTCACGCCGTAAACCTCGACACGGAAAAAGCCGCCGGCAGGCGCCGTCTCGCCAAAGTCGATCTTGAGCGTCTGACCATCAGCCGTGCACGTGGGTTTCATGGGCGTACGATCCATGAGGTCCTCGCCCGAGAGCATCGTCAATCGCGTGTCATCGGTACCAAACGTCGTGCCGTCGACAAACGTCAAAGAAAGACCGCTCAGCTCCTCGTCGGCATCGGCCTGAACTTCCCAGGTAATGCGCGTCTCGGTGCCGCCGACCACATCGCTGCCCGAACCGGTGTTGGGTCGGGCGGTAATCTTTGCGGTCTCAAGCGCCTGGGCGGTCGTGGGCGCATATGCCCCCGCGCACACCAGCGCGAGCGCCACGGCCATGACGCAGACTAGCTTTTGGAGCAAGGCGGGCAGTGGAAAACGCTGCTCCGCGGCCCCTTTGTTCAGTCGAGACAAGGTGGCTCCTATCGTAGAAGTTGCCGACAAAACGAGACGGAAACGCTCTCCGTCAAGAGAAGCGCAAAGGCCCTCTCCGCAAAACGGAAAGGGCCCGCGCGCAATCAAGTAGTTATTTTACTTGATGTTGTACTTAGCCATGAGGGCGTCGACGGTACCGTCGTCGGTCAGGTCCTTGATGGCCTGGTTGATGTCATCCTTGAGCTTGGTGTTGCCCTGGTTGATGGCAATGGCGTACTCCTCGCCGGTGCTAATCTGCTTGATGGTCTGGCAGGTGTTGAACTGCTCGGCGGTCAGCTGGCTGGCAACGGAGCGGTTGGTGACTACAGCGTCGCCCTTATCGGACTGCAGGGCGCTGAAGCACTCGGTAGCGTCCTTGTAGGGGACAATCTTGGCCTTGGGGAAGTTCTCCTGGGCAAAGGCCTCGGCGGTCGAGCCAGACTGGACGATGATGGTAGTGTCAGCGTTGTTGAGCTTCTCGCTGTAGTTGTCGGCCGTGATGTCGGTGTTATCGACCTTGGTCACAATAGCCTGATCGTCCATGTAGTAGGAATCAGAGAAAGTGACTTCCTTCTCACGCTCGGGCGTGTCGGTGATAGCCGCAATGGAAACGTCATACTTGGCGCCCGAAGCGACACCCGGAACCAGCGTGTCAAAGTCATTGTTGACATACTCGACATCCAGGCCCAGCTTGTCGCCGATGGCCTTGATGAGCTCAAGGTCAAAGCCCTGATAATCGCCGTTGTCATCCTTGTACTCAAACGGAGCGTACTCGGCAGAGGTGCCGACG
>CATZKS010000076.1 GCA_958421035.1 uncultured Collinsella sp.
GGACTTGCAGCGACGGACCTCAGGACGCTCTTACACCACGTCTGCGCGCGCCACCTCAGTGAGGTCTCAGGGAAGGCGTTTCGAGGCTCGAAGGACACAAAACGGGGGTGCAGGTTGTCCTGCGCCCCCGTTTTCTTGGCATTGCGGTTGTTTGCCGCCGGTTTTTACGCCGCTTCGTCGAACTGCGAGTTGTACAGGTCGGCGTAGAAGCCGCCCTGGGCGAGCAGCTCGTCGTGCGTGCCCTTCTCGACGATGTCGCCGTCGCGAATCACCAAGATCACGTCGGCGTTGCGGATCGTGGACAGGCGGTGCGCGATGACAAAGCTGGTGCGGCCCTGCATCAGCGCATCCATGGCGCGCTGAATAAGCTCCTCGGTACGGGTATCGACGTTGGAAGTCGCCTCGTCCAGAATCAGTGCCGGGCGGTCGGCCAAAATGGCACGGGCGATGGTCACGAGCTGGCGCTGACCCTGCGACAGGTTGGTGCCCTCCTCGTTGATCATAAAGTCGTAGCCACCGGCGAGCGTATGAATAAAGTGGTCGCAGCGTGCGGCGCGCGCAGCGGCCTCGACCTCGGCATCGCTCGCGTCGGGGCGTCCGTAGCGGATGTTCTCGCGGATGGTGCCGTTAAACAGCCAGGTGTCCTGCAGCACCATGGCAAACTCGCCGCGCAGTGCCGCGCGGTCCCAGTCGCGCACATCGACGCCCTCGACACGCAGCGAGCCGCCGTCCACGTCGTAGAAGCGCTGCAGCAGCTTAATGAGCGTGGTCTTGCCGGCGCCGGTGGGGCCGACGATGGCGATGGTCTGGCCGGGCTGCGCCTCGCAGCTAAAGTCGTGGATGATGGTCTTGTCGGGCGTGTAGCCAAACTTCACATGGTCAAACTCCACGTGGCCGGGGCGCTTCTCAGGGATCTGCGCGTCGGCCTTCTGCTCCTCCTCGGGTGCGGCCAAAAACTCAAACACACGCTCGGTGGCAGCTGCCATCGACTGCATCGTGTTGCTCACGTTGCCCAGCTGCTGCACGGGTTGCGTAAAGTTGCGCACGTACTGGATAAAGCTCTGGATGTCGCCGGGCGTGGCATTGCCGGTCAGCGCGAGCTGCGCGCCCACCACGACAACGCCCACGTAACCCATGTTGCCCACCAGGCTCATAAGCGGCATCATCAGGCCCGACAGGAACTGCGAACGCCAGCCACTAATAAACAGGCGGTCGTTTTGACGGTCGAACTCCTCGATTGAGACCTCGGCGCGGTCGAACACCTGAATGACGTTTTGACCGGCAAAGTCCTCCTCGATAATGCCGTTGACGGCGCCCAGAACCTGCTGTTGCTCGCGGAAGTACGGCTGCGAGAAGTGAATCATTACGGTCAGGATAATCGCGGCTGCCGGCAGCGTGAGCACGGTGACGCCGGTGAGCGGCAGGCTGATCGAAAGCATCATGACGAGCACGCCGATAATCTGCGTTACCGACGTGATGAGCTGCGTCACGCTCTGGTTGAGCGACTGACCCAGCGTATCGACGTCGTTGGTGATGCGGCTGAGTACGTCTCCCTTGCTGTGGCCGTTGAAGTAACTCATCGGCACGACGGCAATCTTGGCGGCGATTTCCTTGCGCATGCGGTAGCAGATCTTTTGCGTGACGCCGGTCATGAGCCAGCCCTGGACCAGGCTGCAGACAGAGCTCGCCAGATACAGGCAGAGCAAAAAGCCGAGCGTCTTGGCGATCCAGTCAAAGTCAACGTCGCCGGTGCCGTTGACCTTGGCGACCAGGCCTTCGAACAGCTTGGTCGTAACCTGGCCGAGCACCTTGGGTCCCACAATGTTAAAGATGACCGAGCACACGGCAAAGGCGACGGCGGCAAACACGGCAATCTTGTGCTGGCCGATATAGCCGAGCAGCTGCCTCATGGTGCCCTTAAAGTCCTTGGCCTTTTCGCCGCGACGCATGCCGCCCATGCGGCCCATGGGTCCACGCTGACGGGTGGGCTTGGGAATTTGGGTCTTGGTCTCGTCTGCCATTAGTGCTCGCCTCCTTCCGTAACGGCTGCAATTTCTTCTTGGGTAAGCCCCAGCTCCTCGGCGGAAAGCTGCGACTGTGCGATTTCCAGGTACGCCGGGCAGCTGCGCAGTAGCTCCTCGTGCGTGCCGGTGCCCACTACGTGACCGTCGTCGAGTACGATGATCTGGTCGGCGTGCATGATGGTCGCGATGCGTTGTGCCACGACCACGAGCGCGGCGTCGGTGACGTTTTTGGCCAGCTCCTCGCGCAGGCGCGCGTCGGTCTTGTAGTCAAGCGCGCTAAACGAGTCGTCGAACACCACGACCTCGGGCTTTTTGGCCAGGGCGCGGGCGATGGCCAGACGCTGGCGCTGACCGCCCGAAACATTGGAGCCACCCTGGCTGATGGGGGAGTCGTAACCGCCCTCGCGCTCGGCGATAAAGTCCTCGGCCTGGGCGATGCGCGCGGCCTGGTGCATGTCATCGTCGCTTACCATGTCGCCGGCAAACTTGAGGTTGCTCTTGACAGTGCCCGAGAACAGGCGACCCTGCTGCGGGATGTAACCAATGCGGCGGCGCAGTTCGGAAAGGGTCATGTCGCGCACGTCGATGCCGTCGAGCGAAATGCTGCCGCCCGTGACGTCGTACAGGCGCGGAATCAACTGCACGAGCGTGGACTTGCCCGAGCCCGTGGAGCCAATGATGCCGAGCATCTGACCGGCATGCGTGGTGAAGTTCACGCCGCTGATGACGTCGGCACGGGCATCGGGATACTGGAAGCTCACGTCGCGGAAGGTGAGCTCACCGCGCGGCGCGCTGGCCGCGGGCAGTTTGGGCGAGACAGGGTCGTTGATGCTCGTGGGGCAGGTGATGACCTCTTCCACGCGCTCGGCTGCGACCTCGGCACGGGGCAGAATGACCGACACCATGGTGAGGATCATAAACGCCATGACGATCTGCATGGTGTAGGAGATAAACGCCATCATGTTGCCGACCTGCATCACGCCGTCGGACACGCCCTGCGCGCCAAACCAGACGATAAGCACGGTGATGCAGTTCATGACAAGCATCATGAGCGGCATCATAAAGCTCATGGCGCGGTTGGTGTAGAGCTGCGTGGTCATCAGGTCGAGCGAAGCCTTGTCAAAACGCTCGAGCTCATGTTCCTCGCGGTTGAACGAGCGGATGGGCATAAGGCCGTCGAGCAGCTCGCGGGCGGTAAGGTTCACGCGGTCCACAAAGCTCTGCATCTTTTTGAACTTGGGCATGGTGAGGCCCATGAGCACGCCGACAACGGCCGAAACCGCGATGATGGCCACGGCGATGGTCCACTCCAGGCCGGTGTGGTTGGCCAGGACGCGCATAACGGCGACGATGCCCATGACGGGGGCCATCAGGCACATGCGGATAAACAGGGTTGCGGCCATCTGGATCTGCTGAATGTCGTTGGTGCAGCGGGTGATGAGCGAGGCCTGGCTAAACTTGCCCACCTCGGCCGGCGAGAAGTGCATAACCTTGTTGAAGGTCTCGCGGCGCAGGTCGCGGGCGATGGAGCAGGCGGTGCGCGAAGCCACGGCACCGGTCAGGATGGTGGCGACGAGCGAGATCAGGCACAGACCAAACATCGTGGTCGCCATGCGGCCCAGGTAGGCGTTCTGCACGTCGGCGGGGTCGATGCCCTGCGCCTTGTACTCGTCTTGCACATAGCTCACGGCGCGTTGGGTCACGATGGAGCCCGACATGGAGCCCATTTTATCCGCCATTTCGTTGGCGCCCTCGACGAGCTTGCTTTGGTCTACCAGACCGCCCTCGACACCCAGGCGCAGGCTCTTCATGGTGATCTTACCGCCGTCGGCATCAATCTGCTTTTGCATGTTCTGCGCCGCTGCGGCCTTCTGCTGCATCTCGGCGAGCTGCTCGGGCGTCATCGCCGCCATCTGCTCGGGGGTGGGCATGGCCTGGGCGGCGTCGCTGTCTTTTTCGCCGGACGTGCCGGTCATGTCGCCCATGGAGTCGGCGTCAATGCCCTGGTTGAACGAAAGTACGACAGTCTCGGGCAGGCTCATAATGTCGGCAATCTTGCCTCCATCGGCACGCTCTTCCTCGGTGCCCTTGTACGCTCGAATGCCGTTTTTGCCAGCCTTGCTAAACACGGCCTCCACAGCCTTGGCGTCCTTGGCGCTCATAAAGAGTTCGAGGTCGTCGAGCGATTCGGCGCGAATGGTGTCGGGCACGGGCGAGGCAATACCGCCTTGCTGCACGCCCACGTCGACGATGTCGCTCATATAGGTAGGCAGCGCCAGATCGGCGTTGCAGCTGATTACGATGAGTACGATAGCTGCGAGTAGTGCTAGGATATGCTTTTTAAAGAGCTTGAGAATCCTCACTCGGCATCTCTCCTTTCTTGATTGCGGTCGATAATTTCGTTGGCACGTCTTAGAAGGCGCACCATCTCTTGGGTATCTGTTTCGCCGAGCTGCTCGAGGAAGGCCGCGGTGCGGTCCTCGAATTCCCGGCGTTTGATTTCGATGACCTGGAATCCCTTGTCGGTCACCGTGACGTGTACGCGACGACGGTCGGTCTTTGAGTGCTCGCGCTCGACCCAACCCTTGGCCTCGAGGGCGCGCAGGATATTGGCGATACGGGCGCTCGAAACCCAGGCACGATCGGCGAGTTCGCTCGGTGTGAGTGAGCCGCCGGCGCGCATGAGGGCGCGCATGACGGCCATCTCGCCGCCGAGAGCTTTGTCCGCAAAGCGCGAAATTCGCTGATGCATGCTGCCAAACTCAGTTAAGAGCTGACGCCCAAGCTCATGGAAATCGGTATCTTCCATCGAAAACCCCTAACACTAGAAACTATTTCCGGTGAAAGATGATACCCTTGCACGCGCACCCTATACGGTAGATTTTTGGGTCATGCCTAGAAAACAATCTTTAGGCGACCTCCGTACACCGTCGGTATCAGCAAAGTTAGGGGTAGATCTCTGGGCATGTCCCAAAAAAAATACCTGGTTGCTAGGTAATATAAAGAGCGTATAAAGAATTAAAATAATTCAATAATTGTAGCGTTTCAAAGAACTATTATGCACGCGGTTAGGCGAGGGGTTGTCACCACCATGACGACTGGGACTCATATAATCGCCACGTGCGATGCTCCAACTTCCCGCGAGGAGACACCTTATATAAAGGGGGATGGAGTCATGGCATTTGACTTCACGGGCAAGACCGCGATTGTCACGGGCGGCACTCAGGGCATTGGCCTCGAGATCGCCAAGGGCATCGTCGCGGGCGGCGGACATGTCGCGCTCATCGCAAGGAACGCTGCTAAGGGCGAGGCCGCGGTGGCCGAGCTTGGCGAGGGCAACAAGTTCTATCAGCTCGATGTCGCCGATGCACCCAAGGCGCGCGAGACTGTCGAGCAGATTTTTACGGACCTGCCGCAAACCAACATCCTGATCAACTGCGCTGGCGTCATCAGCACCAAGAAGTTCGATGAGATCGATGACACCGAGTGGCGTCGCACCATCGACATCAACCTCAACGGCACCTTTACCATGATGAACGCCGTGTACCCGCACTTTAAGGCGGCCCATGCCGGCACTATCGTCAACGTGAGTTCCGTTGCTGGCAAGATCGGCGGTGGCCTGCTCGGCACCGCGGCCTACGCGAGCTCCAAGGCCGGTGTTAACGGTCTAACCAAGGCAGTCGCCAAGGAAGGCGGCAAGTTTGGCGTTCGCTGCAACGCCGTGTGCCCGTCGCTCACCCTTACTGATATGACCTCGATTCTCTCTGACGAGAACTCTCAGCGCATCATCAACGGTATTCCTCTGGGCCGCGCCGCCCAGGCCAGCGAGCCTGCGCAGATGGTGCTGTTCTTCGCTTCCGATCTCGCCAGCTTCGTGAACGGCGAGATCGGTGACTGCGACGGCGGCATCGTCCTGGACGGGTAATACCCCGCGACGATTATTCGGCGACGGCTCCTGCGACTCGGGACCGTCGCCTTCTTTCTGACATAGGCGCGTGCGGCTACGATTCGCATGCATCCAAAGGAGATATATATGAGTGAATCGACTGCGGTGGAGGCGCCGGCGGCAAAGGAGCCGTTCTTTAAGATGTCCTCCATCCCGGGTGCCAATATTTTGGTGCCGCTTTTGCTGGGCTGCCTGCTCAACACGCTATTCCCTGACCTGTTCAAAACGCTCGGCAGCTTTACGCTTGGCATGACCCAGCAGGGCGCTGGCCCGCTCGTGGGCGCTTTTTTGCTCATCGTCGGTACGACGATTTCGTTTAAGAGCGCTCCTGCCGCCGCTGCCCGCGGCGCCATCATCATCGCCGTCAAGCAGATCGTGGTCGTTGCCATGTCGCTGCTCATCCTTTATGTGTTCAACGACAACTTGTTTGGCATCTCTGCCATGGTGATGCTGGCGGCTTGCACCGGCGCCAACAACGCTATGTACGCTGGGCTGATGGGTACCATGGGCAACGAGGCTGAGCGTGGCGCTGTCGCCATCACCACGCTGGTTGTCGGCCCTCCGGTCACGATGATCGTGCTCGGCGCTGCCGGCCAGGCCCCGATCGGCTGGTCGCTCGTGGGCGCCATTCTGCCGATCGTCGTCGGCATTATTCTGGGTAACCTGTTCCCCAGCTTTAAGAAGATGATGGCACCGGCACTTTCCGCCATCATCGTGCTCGTCTTCTTTGCCATGGGCTCGACCATGACTTTTGGCCAGCTTATCAACGGCGGTCTTCCCGGCATCCTGCTCGGCGTGATCTGCTCGGTGATCTTTGCAATTCCCGTCATCGCGGTCGATAAGCTCACGGGCGGTACGGGTGTCGCAGGTGCGGCCATTTCGAGCTGCGCCGGAGCCAATGTGGCCACGCCTGCTGCCATGGCAAGCGTCAACGAGGCCATGTACGGCGGCGCGGTGCTCGCGACGGCCACGGCACAGGTTGCTGCCTGCGCAATCGTTACGGCTATTTTGACCCCGCTGGTCACCAGCTGGTGCTACAAGCATTTTGAGGGCCAGCAGAGCAACGGCAAGGCAACGACCGACAAGGCCTCCGCAGCCGCCTAATGCCAAACGGTAATCAAAGCTAAAAACTAGCTACGCCACAGGGCGGCCACGGGGGATCCCGTGGCCGCCCTGCAGTTTCTGTAGGGTCTTTGGGACACTTTACCTTGATAAAGCTGGCATAACAGCTAGAGCGAACGTCGTACAAAGGCAAGGAAAAATACCATACAAATCGGTGAACGGTAGTTGTTCGCGCTCGCATTTCCTGCGGGTTTGTAAAAAATGCCTTTATGATATAAAAAAAGAAACATATAACAGCCCAGATGGAGAGGGTCTCTATGTTATCCTTCTCAAACGGGTGAAATCTTGGGTTTTGGGTTGCAGTTCCAAGGTGGACAAACGTTTTTCCCTGTACCAACGTGTGGTGAAGAACGGAAGAAGCCGGTAGTGCAAGCCGATAATTCAAGAATTCAATAAGCAGCGGTGTGAGAGAGCGCCGCATTACACGTAACTAGGAGCGTGGTTACACAATGCAGGAGGCATGGGAAGGCTTCAAGGAAGGCATTTGGACGGGAGAGGTTGACGTCCGAGACTTCATCCAGAAGAACTACACCCCCTACGAGGGCGACGAGTCGTTCCTCGCCGGCCCGACCGAGCGTACCAAGGAGCTGTGGGGCGAGGTTCTCGACCTGCTGCTTAAGGAGCGCGAGCAGGGCGGTGTCCTCGATATGGACACCAAGATCGTTACGGGTATCGTGAGCCACCCCGCTGGCTACATCGATAACGCCCACCGCGAGAAGGAGACCATCGTCGGCCTCCAGACCGACAAGCCGCTCAAGCGCGCTCTGCACGTCAACGGTGGTATCCGCATCGCTTGCCAGGCTGCCAGCCAGCACGGCTATAAGGTCGACGAGAACGTTGTCGAGCGCTACACCTTCGAGCGCAAGACCCACAACGCCGGCGTCTTCGATGTCTACACCCCCGAGATGCGTGCTTGCCGCTCGGCCCACATCATCACCGGTCTGCCCGATGGCTATGGCCGCGGCCGCATCATCGGCGACTACCGTCGTGTTGCCCTGTACGGCGTCGACTACCTGATCAAGGACAAGGAGGCCCAGAAGGCTTCCACCCCGACGGTCATGACCGCCGACAACATCCGCGATCGCGAGGAGCTGCAGGAGCAGATCCGCGCCCTCGGCGAGCTCAAGATGATGGCCGAGACCTATGGTTTCGATATTTCCAACCCTGCTACCAACACGCAGGAGGCCATCCAGTGGATGTACTTCGCCTACCTCGCTGCCGTCAAGGAGCAGAACGGCGCCGCTATGTCCATCGGCCGTACCTCTACGTTCATCGACATCTACGCTGAGCGCGACCTTGCCAACGGTACCTTCACCGAGGAGCAGATCCAGGAGTTCGTGGATCACTTCATCATGAAGCTCCGCATGGTCAAGTTTGCCCGTACGCCCGAGTACCAGGCCCTGTTTACCGGCGATCCGCAGTGGGTCACCGAGTCCATCGGCGGCATGGGTGTTGACGGCCGTACGCTCGTTACCAAGATGAGCTACCGCTACCTGCACACGCTCGAGAACATGGGCACCAGCCCCGAGCCCAACATGACCGTTCTGTGGTCGACCCGTCTGCCCGAGAACTTCAAGAAGTTCTGCGCCAAGACTTCTGTCGCCAGCTCCTCGATCCAGTACGAGAACGACGACCTCATGCGCGTTTACCACGGCGACGACTACGGCATCGCCTGCTGCGTGTCCTCCATGCGCATTGGCAAGGAGATGCAGTTCTTCGGCGCTCGCGCCAACCTGGCTAAGTGCCTGCTGTATGCACTCAACGGCGGTGTTGACGAGGTCTCCAAGAAGCAGGTCGGTCCCAAGTATCGCGCCGTCGAGGGCGATACGCTCGATTACGACGACGTTGTGGCCAAGTACAACGACATGATGAAGTGGCTTGCTGGCGTGTACGTCAACTCGCTGAACATCATTCACTACATGCACGACAAGTATTGCTACGAGCGCATCCAGATGGCTCTGCACGACAAGCACGTGCATCGCTGGTTCGCTACGGGCATCGCTGGCCTTTCCGTCGTGGCTGACTCCCTGTCCGCCATCAAGTACGCCAAGGTCCACCCCGTCCGTGACGAGAACGGCATCATCGTCGACTTCGAGACCGAGGGCGATTTCCCCAAGTACGGTAACGACGACGACCGCGTCGACCAGATCGCTCACGACGTTGTGCACCAGTTCATGGAGTACATCCGCATGAACGACACCTACCGCAACTCCGTGCCCACGACCTCGGTTCTGACCATTACCTCCAACGTCGTGTACGGTAAGAAGACCGGCTCCACGCCCGACGGCCGCAAGGCTGGCCAGCCGTTCGCCCCGGGTGCTAACCCCATGCACAAGCGCGATAGCCACGGTGCCATCGCTTCGCTGTCTTCGGTTTCCAAGCTCCCGTTCCGCGATGCTCAGGACGGCATCTCCAACACCTTCTCCATCATCCCGAGTGCGCTCGGCAAGGAGGACCAGGTGTTCTTTGGCGATATCGACCTTGATCAGCTGGGCGAGTAACTATTGTTAGTGTTATACTAACAATAACGATTACTGATTAGCGCGCCGGTTTCGGCCGGCGCCTTTTAATCGAAGGAGACACATTATGAAGGTTTCTGAAGTTTCCGAGACCCAGGCCGATAACCTGGTCCACATGCTCGACGCTTACGCCGAGAAGGGTGGTCACCACCTGAACGTCAACGTCTTCAACCGTGAGACGCTGCTCGACGCTCAGGCTCCCACCGAGAAGTACCCGCAGCTGACCATCCGCGTTTCCGGCTATGCCGTGAACTTCCACACGCTCACCAAGGAGCAGCAGGACGAGGTCATTGCGCGTACCTTCCACGACAAGTTCTAAAGGGACTCAACTCCCACCGGAGACCCGGTAAGGCCTACGCACTTTGCCTCTCAAACGTCCTCGCCGCTTCGCGGCTGCGGAATGTTTGCGAGACAAAGTGCTCCCGGCCTTGCCGGGTCTCCTGCGTTGTCGTCCTTTAGGGAACCACGCTAAATTAAATTGGTGTCCTCGGACATGCAAAGAGGCTCGCTGCGCACTTCGTGCGGCGAGCCTCTTTGCGTCCTGACGCTCCTATTTGGCAAGGTGTTTTTTAGAATCCATTTTGCGCTC
>CATZKS010000077.1 GCA_958421035.1 uncultured Collinsella sp.
GGCAAGCCCGATGCCGCCATTGGTTTTGGTGCCTATGTCGAGGTTCCGCTGCTGGGGTGGTGCAAGGGCGCGGGCGTTCCGTATCTGCTGCATGAGCAGAACTCTGTTCCGGGCCTGGCCAACAAGATGATGAACTCCCACGCCGCCCGCGTGTGCATCTCGGTGCCGGCAGCGCGTTCGGTCTTTGAGCGCGAAGGTGACCCTGACCACGTGCTCATGACCGGCAACCCCGTACGTCGCTCGGTGATCGAGGGCGATCGCGCTCGCGGCCGCAAGGCACTTGGCGTTCCCGAGGACGCTACGCTGCTGCTCGTCTTTGGCGGTTCACTTGGCGCCCAGCACCTCAACGAGCGTGTGGCTTCGCTCAAAAACGAGCTGCTTTCGCGCAAGAACCTCTATGTGTTGCATTCGACGGGTGCCGACGGCTTTGAGGAGACCGAGCGCGCTTTGGCGCTGACGCCCGAGGAGGCGAAGCATTACCGCGTCCAGCCTTACATCGACAACATGGGCGATATGCTGGCTGCTGCCGATTTGGTGCTCTCGCGTTCGGGCGCATCGAGCGTGGCCGAGATCGCTGCACTCGCCGTGCCTTCGGTGCTCGTGCCGTACCCGCATGCGACGGCCGACCACCAAACCACCAATGCCCGGTATCTGGTCGACGCCGGGGCCGGCGTGCTCTGCGCCGATGCCGATATCGACGGTTCTGCCTTTGCCGATGAACTGCTGCACCTGGTCGATGACGCGGCGGCGCGCGACGCCATGCGTCAGGCGGCGCGTGGTCTGGCTCAGGATAGGGCCGCCGCTCTTCTGGCGGATGCGGTAGAGGGTTTGCGTTAGTTAGACGGGATATCGTCGGTCGCCCTCGCGCTGATGCGGTAGGTGCGGTACAGTTAACGGGTTACAGGCAGTGTTTACGCAAGGAGTACACGAGCACATGGCTGATTCCCAGACTGCAACCTCCGCGCCCGAGTTTAAGAGCGCCCACTTTATCGGTATCGGCGGCGCCGGCATGAGCGGCATCGCCCTCGTTCTGCACGAGCGCGGTTATGCCGTTACCGGCTCCGACCTTAAGACGTCACGTTATATCCGCCAGCTTACCCGCGCTGGCGTGAAGGTGCATGTGGGCCATGAGGCCGCCACGATCGACGAGGTCAAGCCCGACGTGGTTGTTGTCTCCACCGCTATTCCGGAGTCCAACCCCGAACTCGTGCGCGCTCGCGAGCTTGGTATTCCCGTGTGGCCCCGTGCCAAGATGCTCTCTGCTTTGGGCCACGGCTACATCACCGTCGCTGTTGCCGGCACGCATGGCAAGACCACCACGTCTTCGATGTGCGCCACCATGCTCGACCGCATGGGTCTGGATCCGAGCTTCTTGATCGGCGGCATCGTCGAGGGCTATGACACGAACGGCAAGAACGGCTCGGGCGACTACTTTGTCGCCGAGGCCGACGAGTCCGACAGCTCCTTCCTGTTCCTGAACCCCAACGTAGTCATTGTGACCAACGTCGAGGCCGATCACCTCGATCACTACTCGGGTATCGAGGAGATCGAAGCGACTTTCGCCAAATTCATGAGCCTGGTGGGCGAGGACGGCACCGTCATCGTCTGCGGTGAGGACCCGCATCTGGTCGAGCTCGCCAAGTCGACGGGCCGTCACGTGCTTTCCTACGGCTTTGCCGAGAGCAACGACATCGTCTGCATGCACCCGGATGTCAAGGGTATCCAGAGTGACTTTATCGTTCGCTTTGAGGATGGCACTGAACATGCCGTGGAGATCAAGAGCAATCCCGGTCGCCACAACATGCTCAACGCCACGGCGGTGCTCACCGTCGCCCATGTCCTGGGCCTTGACATCGACGCCGCCGCCAAGGCGCTCTCGAGCTTTGAGGGCGTTCGCCGCCGCTTTACCCACGTGGGCGATATCGATGGCATCACCGTGGTCGATGATTACGGCCATCACCCCACCGAGATCAAGGCGACGCTTGCTGCCGCTTCGTCGCTGGGCTACAAGCACGTCGACGTCGTGTTCCAGCCGCACCGCTATTCGCGCCTGCAGGCCCTGTGCGACGACTTTGCCGATGCATTTGCCAATGCCGATAAACTGCTGCTGATTGATGTGTTCTCGGCTGGCGAGATGCCCATCCCGGGTGTCACCTCTAAGATGCTCGCCGATACCGTGCGCGCCAAGCATCCTGGCAAGGAGGTCGTGTACTGCTCCAGCCGTCTTGAGCTCAATCAGGAGCTCGAGCAGATGGTGGGCGAGGGCGACCTGCTGCTCACTATGGGTGCCGGTGACGTTACGACCGTCGGTCCCGAGTTTATCGAGTATCTGACTGCCAAGAAAGACGCTTAAGTCTAATGGGTCTGTTTAACGCCGTCATGGCGCTCTCGGGCATGATCGACACGGATGTGATCGAGGACGAGCGCCTTGCGCGTCATACGAGCTATCGTATCGGCGGCAAGGCCGACCTCTTTGTGACGTGCCATAGCTATCATGCCCTCCGCCGCGCCGTGGCGGTGCTCGATCGTGAGCAGGTGCCGTGGGTCATCATCGGCAAGGGCTCCAATCTGCTGGTTGCCGATGGCGGTTATCGCGGCGCCGTCATTTCGCTCGGACGTGAGTTTCAGCGCACGGTTGTTGCCGATGACGGTTGTACGCTGACGGTCGGTGCGGGCGTGATGTTTGCGCGCCTGGTCAACGATGCCCTGTCGCGTAGCCTCTCGGGCCTTGAGTTTGCCGTTGGCATCCCTGGTTCGGTCGGCGGTGCGATATCTATGAATGCCGGCACACGGACCGAGTGGATTGGCTCGCTGGTTGAGGATGTCGTAACGTTTGACCCGGCATCCGGTATCAAGCATTATGCGGGGTCCGAGATCACTTGGGGCTACCGCGAATGTAGCCTTCCCCGCAATGAGATCATCCTCGAGTGCGTGCTCAAGCTTAAACCGGCGCCCAAGGCCGACATCCGCGACCGCATGGAACGGTACCTGACGAGGCGCAAGCGTACGCAGCCCATGGGTCGCGCATCCTGCGGGTCGGTCTTTCGCAACCCGCCCGATGCGAGTGTGGGCAAGCTTATCGAGGATTGTGGATTAAAGGGTTTTTCGATTGGCGGCGCGGAAGTTTCGCCCGTTCACGCTAATTTTATCGTTAATAACGGAACTGCCTCGGCCGATGACGTTGCCGCGGTTATCAGACATGTGCACGGAAAGGTGAGGGAGGCGTATGGCATCGAGCTCAGACCGGAAGTTAAATTCCTCGGCTTCTAGAGCATCGAAACCCACCTTCCGCCGCGCCGGAGGGCGTTCCGGCGCGCCTGCCAAACCTCAACGCAATACCGTCGCGCATTCTAAGTCTGTCGGGCATGCTCGACAGACCAGTCGTCCGGTCGTTGGCTCGCAGCTCGGTAATCGTCCGGCCGCAAAAAAGTCCTCGCGTCCCTCGGTGACGTCAAAGCCTGTTATGGGCGCCAAACCTGCCCGTCCCATGGCAACTCCTAAGCCCTCGACGGGAACTAAAGCGCCGCGTCCAGGTCGCACGCTGGGCGCATCGAAACCACGCTCGCTGACATCGGTGCCGGCTACCGCCAAGAAGCCTTCGGGTAAAAAAAGCGTCAACCCGTTGTCTTCACTTGGGGCGATGGTAAATAAAACATCAGACGCCGCTTCTGTCGTTACAGGCAAAGGCAAAATCGTTGGCGGCGTTCTGGCCGTCTTGGCCGTGCTCGTCGTCGTTGCCATCGTGGTGATTAACTCTGGATTGTTTACCGCCACTGATATTCAGATTCAAGGCAGCGAGCATGTGACGAAGCACGATGCTATCCAGCTGATCGATTTGCCCGAGGGAACGTCGCTTTTTAACGTCGATCCCGACCAGATTACCGAGGACCTCAAGCAGAACCCGTGGGTCTCGGGCGTAGATGTCCAGCGTCAGTTCCCGCATACGCTCATCATTACGCCGATGGAGCGCAAGGTCATCGCAATTGCCTATATCAGCTCCGATGACCTTGCCTGGGCCATCGGGGATGATGACACCTGGATCGCCCCGCTGTCGACGTCGGTCGAAGTGGATGACCAGGGCAACGTCATCACGACGGGGCAGGGCTCAAATACCCTGACCGGCATTGATGCCGCGCTGGCGCTCGCTAAGCACTATGGCGCGGTGTTGTTGACTGATGTCTCGGCGGATGTCGCTCCGGTTTCCGGCCAGGCGGTGAGCTCCAAGGCCGTTAAGGCTGGCTTGGATTATGTGCGTGGTTTTTCGAGCGAGTTCTTGGGACAAGTCAAGGATATTTCCACGCCTTCGGTCGAAGCCATCTCGGCAAACCTCAATAACGGCATTGAGGTGTCGCTGGGCGATTCGGACGATATCGTCAAGAAGGAACGCGTAGTTACCAAGTTGCTTTCGCAGGTAGAGGGCGTAACGTATATCAATGTGCGCTCTCCGGGTAACTATACATTTAGGAACGCTCCGACCTCGTAGCGCTGGTTGATGCTTTGTTGAGGGGCCATACCACGCCGTTTATCTGGTTTGTTTGGTTTTCACGGTCAATTATTTGACTGATACGTTCATAATGTGCAAACATAATACGGTTTACCTTTGCATTTACTTTCAACCTGAAGGTTAATGTGCGCAGGGGTCGACCCATGCTATGGCTATAACCTTTGTTCGGAGGACCGACATGCACGAGACAGAGATCAACAACTACCTTGCCGTCATTAAGGTGGTCGGCGTCGGCGGCGGCGGTACCAACGCGGTCAATCGAATGATCGAAGAGGGCATCCGCGGCGTCGAGTTTGTTGCCATCAACACCGATGCTCAGGCACTCGCGATCTCTGATGCCGATATCAAGGTGCACATCGGCACCGACCTTACCCGCGGCCTGGGCGCCGGCGCCAACCCCGAGGTTGGCCGCAAGGCTGCCGATGAGTCCCGCGACGACATTGCCGAGGCGCTCGCTGGCGCCGACATGGTGTTCATCACCTGCGGCGAGGGCGGTGGCACCGGTACCGGCGCTGCTCCCATCGTTGCCGATATCGCGATGAACGAGG
This sequence comes from uncultured Collinsella sp., assembly GCA_958421035.1. Lineage (GTDB taxonomy): Bacteria > Actinomycetota > Coriobacteriia > Coriobacteriales > Coriobacteriaceae > Collinsella. Next base: position 5,053 of record CATZKS010000077.1, read on the forward strand.
TCGGTGCGCTGACCGTCGCCGTCGTGACCAAGCCCTTCACCTTCGAGGGCCGCAAGCGCAAGAAGAGCGCCGAGGAGGGCATTAAGACCCTCTCCGATTGCGTCGACACCATGATCGTCATCCCTAACGATAAGCTGCTCGACATCGCCGAGAAGAAGACCACCATGCTCGAGGCCTTCGCGATTGCCGATGGCGTCCTTTCCCAGGGCACCCAGGGCATCACCGACCTCATCACCGTCCCCGGTATCATCAACCTGGACTTCGCCGATGTTAAGACCATCATGAAGCAGGCCGGTACCGCCATGATGGGTATCGGTACCTCTTCTGGGGACACCCGTGCCGTCGACGCTGCCCAGCAGGCCATCTCCAGCCCGCTGCTCGAGAGCTCCATCGATGGCGCCACGCGCGTGCTGCTCTCCATCGCCGGTTCCAAGGACCTGGGCATCCAGGAGATCAGCGACGCCGCCGACGTTGTCGCCAACGCCGTCGACCCCGAGGCCAACATCATCTTCGGTACCGTTGTCGACGAGTCCCTGGGCGATCAGGTGCGTATCACCGTCATCGCTACGGGCTTCTCCGACTCCAACGTCAACCGTCAGGACGAGCTCTTTGCTGCTCAGCAGTCTCAGAGCAAGGCCGCTGCCTCCGCTGAGCCGCAGCGCACCGCTCCTGCCACGAGCCCGGCTCAGGCCGCTCCGACCCGCAACGTCGGTGGCACCGAGCTTCCTAACTTCGGCAACGATCAGTTCGAGCTTCCCGACTTCCTGAAGCGCGGTAGCTTCTAAGTCGTTCTTTGCATTGTTGTGCACAGGGGCGTGTCCGTATGGACGCGCCCTTTTTATTTCGACTTTGTAAACTAGAACCTCCAATCTCTTTACGTTCCCTTTACGATTGCCTCCAGCGCAGCAGGTATCCTTTTAGAGAAGTATGACAGCCGTATAAACGCGGGCTGTAGCGGCGATGCCGCGGTACTTGTGTTATTAGGAGGCTTTAGTATGGCAGCACGTGCGGACAAAGTTTCGCGTGTCGACCATGATGGAGTTACGTTGGTGGAGGGCGCGACATCCGATGTTCGCTTTGCCTTCACCGAGCGCGCCGGTGGCGTTTCCGAAGATGCGTACTCCTCACTCAACTTGGGCTCGCATGTTGGCGATGACCCCTTTGCTGTTCAAGAAAATCGTCGTCGTGCGCTCGAGGCTATGGGTGCCGCCGAGTGCGAGCACAACCTGCTCGTTCCCAATCAGGTCCATGGTGATCATATCGTTGCGGTGACCTCGAACGGCGCCGATGACCTTGAGGACGTTCGCGAGCAGATTGCCGAGGGCTGTGATGCCATCGTCTGCACGGCGCATAACGTGCCCGTGCTGCTCTGCTTTGCCGACTGCGTTCCCGTGGTGCTGGTGGCCCCCGGCGGATTTGCCGTGGTGCACTCCGGTTGGAAGGGCACGATTGCACGTATTTCCGCCAAGGCGTGCCAGGCGCTTTGCGATGCTGCCGGCTGCGATGCGAGCGACGTTTCCGCCTATATCGGCCCCCATATCTTGGGTGACGAATATGAGGTATCCCAGGAACTCATGGATCGCTTTGCCGCCGAGTTCTCGTGCATCGATGCGAGCACCTCTCGCATGCTCAATCTTTCCGCTGCCATTTGCGAGGCGCTGGTAGATGTCGGTGTCGACGCGGATAATATCGTGGATACCCAGCTTTCGACTGTGCGTCAGAACGACCGCTTTTATTCCTACCGTAACGAGAACGGCACCTGTGGGCGCCATGCTGCGATCGGCGTGATGCTATGAGAAAGATCGTATCGGTCCTGAGCGTCGCTGTGCTTACGCTTACGCTGTGCGCCTGTTCTTCGGGATCTTCCACCTCTTCCATTACCGTCGCTGGCTCCACGACCTGCCTTCCTATCGCCGAGATTGCGGCCGAGGGTTTTAAGGAGGAGACCGGCATCGACGTGCTCGTTTCCGGTTTGGGTTCTTCCGCTGGCATCGAGGCCGTCAGCGCCGGCACGGCCGATATCGCCAGCTCCTCCCGTGGACTCAATGCCGACGAACAGGATCTGGGCCTGACTCCCATCGTCATTGCCCACGACGGTATTGCGGTCATCGTGAACGACGACAACCCCGTCGATAACCTCTCGACCGAGCAGCTCCGCGATATCTACGCCGGCAAGATCACCAACTGGAAAGAAGTCGGTGGCGAGGACCTGAGGATTCAGGTCATCAACCGAGACGAGGCGTCCGGTACGCGCGAGGCCTTCCGTACCATCGTGATGGACGGCACGCCGTTCGATCGCCGTTCGGCTGTTCTTTCGGGTACGGGCCAGGTACGCGATGTCGTGTCCCGCTCGCGTGGCGCTATTGGCTACATCTCGCTGGGTTTTGTCGAGAGTCTCAACGCCAAGACCTCGGTCAAGGCCGTCTCGGTCAATCATGTTGAGGCGTCCGAGAAGACGGTCGCGAGCGGCGGCTATCCCATCTCGCGCGACCTTTACTTCTTTGTGAAGGGTGCGCCTTCGCAGCAGGCGCAGGATTACATCGACTACGTGACGTCCGAAAAGATGGACAAGCAGATTCGCGAGGCGGGCTTTATTCCCGTCACCAACGACGAGAAGGGGAGTGAGTAGCATGGAAGCACAGGAAAACTCCCAGACTGAGCAGAATGCTCAGGCACCCAAGAAGCGCGAGCTGGCGCTCGTATCGCGCAGTACCTATATCAAGGAGAAGGCGCTGCAGTGGATCTTCTTTGCCTGCGCGTTTTTGGCGGTCGTTACCGTCATCCTGATTTTTGTCTTTACCACGTACTCGGCGCTGCCCGTCTTTACCGACATCGGTCTGGCGGACTTCTTTAGCTTTACGTGGGCGCCCTCTGAGGGCCACTACGGCATCATGTCGCTGCTTGCCGGCTCAGGTCTGGTGACCGTCGGTGCGCTCGCCATGGGCGTGCCGCTAGGTGTGGGCACGGCCGTGTACCTGGTCGAGATCGCCGGCAAGCGCGTGCGCAAGCTCATCAGCCCCGCCGTTGACCTGCTGGCGGGCATACCCTCCATCATCTACGGCTTCTTTGGCATGATCATCATCCGCCCGTTTATCGCACAACTGACCGGCGGCCTTGGTTTTGGTGCGCTGACGGCGTGGTTTGTGCTCGCCATCATGATCGTCCCTACCATCACCACGCTCACCATCGATGCTCTCAATTCCATTCCCATGGGCATTCGCGAGGCATCGTATGCCATGGGCGCCACAAAGTGGCAGACCATCTATAAGGTCGTGCTACCTGCCGCGAAGCTGGGTATCGTTGATGCCATCGTGCTGGGTATGGGCCGTGCCATCGGCGAGACCATGGCCGTGCTCATGGTCGTAGGTAACGCCCCGGTTATTCCCGACAGCATTGCGAGCCCCATCTCGACGCTCACGAGCCAGATTGCGCTCGACATGAGCTATTCCTCGGGTCTGCACCGCTCGGCGCTGTTCGGCATGGGTGTGGTCCTGTTTATCATCTCCGCCACGCTGGTGGGTATCGTCCGTCTGATTTCCAAGAAGAAGAGGGGGTAGGCTATGTCCGATTCCGTTGACACGACGGTCGATACGACCTCGTCGCGCGAGCGCATCAAGCGTGCCCTTTCCCACGGCAAGAAGGGCCGCATCAACAAGGACCTGTCCAACAAGATCATGCTTGGCGTGTTTCGTGCCGCTGCCTACATCACCACGCTGGTGCTGGTCGCTATCATCGCCTACGTGGTCATCAACGGCCTGCCACACATCTCGCTCGACTTTATCTTCGGTTGGCCCCAGGGCGTCAACGCCGAGGGCGGAATTTGGCCCACGATCGTCTCGACCGTCTACGTGACGGCGCTCGCCATGCTTATCTGCACGCCGATCGCTGTGCTGGCAGCCGTCTATCTGGCCGAGTACGCCAAGCAGGGCAAGGTCGTCGAGCTCATTCGCTACGCTGCTGACGCTTTGGCCTCGGTGCCCTCCATCGTTATGGGCCTGTTTGGCTACGCCTTGTTTGTCGAGGCTATGGGCCTGGGCCTTTCGATGGTCTCGGCCGCTCTGGCGCTCGCGCTCTTGATGCTTCCCATCGTCATGCGCACCACCGAAGAAGCCATTCGCGCCGTTCCGCGCTATATCCGTTGGGGCGCGTACGGCTTGGGCGCTACCAAGTGGCAGGTCGTCTCCAAGATCGTGCTTCCTTCGGCCTTTGGCCGCATTGCCACGGGCATCGTCCTTGCCATCGGCCGTGCCATCGGCGAGACCGCCGTGGTGCTCTACACCATGGGCCAGGCCATCAATCTACCTATTTCGCCGCTCGATTCCGGTCGTCCCATGACCGTTCACCTGTACCTGCTTGCCAACGACGGCATCAACATGAACGCAGCCTACGGCACTGCGCTCTTGCTGATGGTGATCATTTTGGCCTTCATCCTGTTTGCGCGCTTCCTGTCGCGTAAGCGTCGCTAGTTAAGGAGTCCCATGTCCGTTTATCAGTCCGCTCCCGCGTTGGAGCAAGCGGCCATTACGGCCAAGGATTTCAACTTTTGGTACGGTGACTTTCATGCGCTGACGGGGCTTGACCTCAACATCGCCAAAAACGCCATCACCTCCTTCATTGGCCCTTCGGGCTGCGGCAAGTCGACGTTTTTGCGCTGCATCAACCGCATGAATGACCTGATCGAGGGTACGCGCGTCGCGGGCACCATG